>CAZCUL010000001.1:0-2559 GCA_964501475.1 uncultured Verrucomicrobiota bacterium
GCGGCCGACAATTCGGAAGCAAGCCCGGCATTTTCGTCAGCCGAAAAAACCACAGTGCCAACGCTCAAAGAGGGGTTGAGTCCGCCGGCGAAACCGCAGCTTAGAACCCAGTGCGGTCGATCCCTGCGCAGTCTGGCACGAAGGCTTCGTTCCGCGTTTTCATGGCCAATGCCGGTGATCAGGATTTCCCTTCCGCAGTCACGAATGAATTTTGCCTCCTGCTCGACCGCGAAACAGAGCAAGACCTGCTCCCGCCCCTGCCCCCTTTTCCTGTTCCACGATTGCGTCCCGTCTTCAAACGGCGGCGGCATATATTATCGGATCCCCGAGAGCCGTTCGCGCCAGATGCGGTAAAGCGCCGCCGTGGCCTGCGCGTCGCGCAGGCAGTATTCAGCCACCTCGCGGTGGCGATGTTCCTGGATGAGACGGGGCACGTCCACGCCGCTGACGCCGTGGCTTTTCGGAGACTCGATTCCGAAAGCCTTGCAATAAAAGTCGAGGTTCAAGCGGCGAGTCGCGCCATCCCGGCTTCCGCCATAAAAAGTAAGCTGGTCCGCAAGGTCGCAGTGAGGCTCGATTTGAAAACGGTAACCGAGCCATTCCTTCCGGGTGATGGGCACCTCCAACAAAGCGGACCTGAGGTAGATGAAAGGCACATCAAACCCGCGGCCATTGAAGGTGACAATTGAATCGTAATGTTTGGCCACATCCCAGAATGCGGCCAGCATTTCGGCCTCGCCCGGGTGGGCGATAAACGCCGCCGGGCCGGCCTCCTCCGGCGATGACTCGAAGTCCTCCGCGGTGAAATGAACCTGGCCGCGCAGTGTTTCGGCGTTGAGCATGGCGATGCAGACAATCTTTCCGGTCAGCGGGCAGAGACTGAAGAGCTGTTGCAGCTCGCCGCGTCGCGTGGCCCGCGCCTCCTCGTCAGGAAGCCGGTTGGCCTCGCGAAAGAGAAATTCCTGCTGAACATCGTCGAACTCTTCCAAAGGGGACGCGGTGGTCTCGATGTCGAAAACTAGCTTGGGCATGCTGAAGAATAGGGGGCGGAACAGTTTCGGATGGAAAACCCGTCGCGCAACCAGGTTTTCCATCCTGATGTGAAGAACTACTTCTTCTTCTTAACAGCTTTCTTGGCTGTCTTCTTGGCTGATTTCTTTTTCGCCGGCACTGGTATTCACCTCCATTCCGGTTGGTGCGGTGGTTTTCATGGTTCCTCCCGACGAAGCGAAGCAGCGGAGAATTTTCTCCTTCTCCAAAAAAAATTGGAGCGAAGAACTCACTGCGTTTCTCGTGCATCGGCTCGTGAGGCTTGTTTTTGAAACCATTTTCCGACTCACCGCTGTGTGCATTAACTCCATTTGTGAGACACATGACGCGACAACGCAAGCACGAAAACAATCTTTTGTTCGGCCGTCTGCCGATGCCGTTCTCCCTCCGCCCGTCGCCTGACATTCCAATGGCGGCCACGGCGCCGCGCTCAGGCGCCGAACTTGTCAAACATGCGGGCGTTCGCCTGCATCAGACGCATCAGGAACTTCGCCTCGAACAATCCCAACGATCCCAGGTTCGCCCCTGTCTCCGTAAAGCGCTCCAACTTGTCGGAGCCGGTATAGGGCGACACCAGCAGGACCGGTTGCGGATGCCAGGAATGTCCCCGGAGGGCGCAGGGGGTCGAGTGATCTCCGGTGATGGCCAGCACGTCCGGTCGCTTCTGCAACAGAATCGGCAGTGCGGCATCGAACTCCTCGATGGCGCGCTTCTTCGCCTCAAAATCCCCATCCTCGCCCGCCATGTCCGGATTCTTGTAATGGATGAAGAAATAGTCGTACTGCCCGTGCTCCCGGAGATATTTCTGGAACTGTTCCGCCAGAGTTCCGGCCCCTTCCAGCTTCTTCATCCCCACCAACTGGGCCAGACCCTTATACATGGGATAAACCGCTATGCAGGCCGCCCGCAGTTTGTAACGCTCTTCAAATGAAGGAATTGCAGGTTGGTGGGCAATGCCACGAAGCAGGATCCCGTTGGCCGGCTGCCGCCTGGCAAGCAGGGGCAGCGCCGCCTTGTAAAAATCGCTCACCGCCTTCGCCGCCTTCTTTGCCTTCACCGATTTTGGATTCAGCGGCTTCGCTTCGGGAATGGCTGCGCCTTCCCGATGCGGATCGGCGTCGCTCAAAGGCCCTTCCAACCCTTTGCCACGAAACAACACCACAAAACGGTGGCCCTTCCCCGGTTTGATCAGGACTTCCGTGTCGCCCAGCTTTTTAATTTTTTTTGAAAGCACGCTGCACAACTCCTCGCAGAGTGCGGTCTCGATGCGGCCGGCGCGGCGGTCAGTGACAATTCCTTTCGAGTTCAGTGTGCAGAAATTGGCGCGCGCGGCCACGTCCCCCGCTTTCAAGTCCATGCCCAGGCCGAGGGCCTCGATCACGCCCCGGCCCACCTGATACTCGATGGGGTCGTAACCGAAGAGCGCCAGATGGCCTGGACCGCTGCCAGGCGTGATGCCGGGAGCGACCGGCCAGATCCGGCCTTGAGCGGCATCTTGAGTTAAAGCAT
>CAZCUL010000002.1:0-9528 GCA_964501475.1 uncultured Verrucomicrobiota bacterium
CCCCTGTTAGTGGCCGACAATTTCATCATGGCGGGAGTATTCATCACGCTGCTGTCCATCGCCGGCAGCAAGTTCTTTCGGCGCCATTTTCCGCATCCCTACTCCGAGGAAGCCGCCACGGACGAGGACCAAACCCTCGCTGCAAAACACTGGCAACGAAAAGAGATTTCGCTGCTCGACATCGCCAAAGCTCTGGCGGTGGCGTTCGCCATCACTGCCATCTCGCAGAAAATGGCGAGTTGGGCCAGACTGCACATCGGATTGGAAATGGTTCGTTTGGTTCTTGGAAATCCCTACGTCCTGATCACGTTCACTTCGATGCTGGTGGCAACGATCTTTCCCGGACCGATGCGCCGCATTCACGGTTCACAGGAACTTGGGGCCTACTTGCTCTACGTCTTTCTGTTCGTGATCGGGCTGCCGGCCGATCTTTGGCAAGTCATCAGGAGCGTGCCGATGATGTTCGTGTTTTGTCTGACCATCGCCCTTGTCAACCTGGCCGTGACTCTAATCTTTGGAAAGATGTTCAAGTTCAACCTGGAGGAATTGCTCCTGTGCGTGAACGCAACTCTCGGCGGTCCGCCCACCGCAGCGGCCATGGCCATTGCGCGAGGCTGGCCCAGCCTGGTGCTGCCCGCGCTGCTGGTCGGCATCTGGGGCTATGTCATCGGAACTTTTCTTGGAATCGTCGTGACCGAAACGCTGCGGCGGTTGTTGTAGATACCGCGATGAGATGTTCGACGCAAGATTGGTGGGCCTGCTCGGGCTTGAACCGAGAACCCCGGCATTATGAGTGCCATGCTCTAACCATTGAGCTACAGGCCCGCCACAATCAGCCACATCGTGTCATTGTGCTGGCTTCTTTCCGAACGTCAACTTTTTCACGCGGGTTGGGTGTGTGTTTGCTCTTTGGGCAATTCCATTGCTATGCCCGTTTTCCTCGTGCTCTTGCGACACCCGGCGGGACCTGAAACTTCAGACTCGATGTTCTTTCCACTTCGGCCAGGAATTCGCCAATGGTTGCATCCTCGACAACAATTTCGATTGGCTGAGTGGCCTTTGGTTTGAGATCGGCGAGAGTCGCGGCCCAACCCTTCGCGATCAAGGACAGGTAAATGTTCTCGGCTCAAGTCCGAGCAGGCCCACCAAATCAGTTCTCAACTCCCCGGCCGCTGATCTCGAAAGATGGTCTGCCTGACCGCCGGCTTGTTTTCGTCCTTCGTGCGAGTTGGAAAAGTCGGGTTGCTCGAACCGTCGAGCCATGGGCCCGCGTCGGAAGGCGAGTGAAAGATTGTTTCCGCCCCCGGGGTGGGGCAAGCGACTTCCCGCATTTACCGCCGAGATCAAAACCGCCAAAGGTCCGCGATTGGAAACTCTCGCGTGTACTTGTAAACGACCCAGAAAAGCGCCAGCAGCAACAGCAGCGAGAGAAAACGGTAAACGCGCAGTTGGCGTTGCCGTTTCCTGATTATGCCGGCCAGCTCTTCGTTCGAATGTTTGAGCCATTCTTCCGCCGATCCAAGCTGGTAATCGTCTTTCACGTTCGCACTCTTCCGCCAGTGCAACCGTCTGGCAAGAAGGCCTGCCTTATCGACGAGTTCACCCAGCCATGAGTCATCCACCGGTAGCGAGTGCGGCCGCGTCGTCCCGTTTCACAAGGAAAGTGAGACCCTCCCGGCGTCGGCTCCTCCAGGGTTGAGAGAAATCACCAGGAAGCACCCTCGACGCTTCTGGCCTGCGTCAACGGAATCCGGACAGGTTTGGCCTTGAACTTTGGCGCGCTCGCCCGGAACACTTTCGCGCCGTGTCACAATTGCTGAAATCATCGGGCGCGCTGGCCGGCGCCACCATGACAAGCCGCGTATTGGGGCTGGTGCGGGAGGTCGTTTACGCGCGGTTCATGGGCGATACCTGGGTGGCCGGCGCGTTCATGCTCGCCTTTATGGTCCCCAACCTTTTCCGGCGCTTGCTCGGCGAAGGGGCTTTGACCGCAGCCTTCATTCCCGTCTTCAAGGAAAAGGAGAAGGTGCAAGGCGAAGGCGAGATGTGGCGCGCGGCCAATGCCGTCATCTCCGGTCTCTGGACAAGCGCAGGGGTCATTGTGCTCCTCGGGATCGCAGGCATCTCGGTGGCTCTGGCCGTGGGAGAGTTCCCGGACAAAACGCATCTCATGCTGCGACTGCTCCGAGTGATGTTTCCTTACGTGCTGCTGGTTTGTCTGGCGGCCATTTTCATGGGCATGTTGAATGCCCGCGGCCACTTCTTCGTGCCCGCCATGGGCGCGGCGACGTTGAACGTGGTGATGATTGTCGCTGTGCTCTGGCTGGCGCCGCGGCTGGGATTGCATCTCTCGGAACAAATCTTCGGTCTTGCCATTGGCGTGCTGGCGGCGGGAGTCGTTCAGGCCCTCTTCCAACTGCCGCTCTTGCGGCGGGAAGGATTTCGTTACCGTTGGGTCACGCCGTGGCGGGACGAGACGGTGCGGCGGGTGGTGCGGCAAATGATTCCGGGCGCGGTGGGGGTGGCCGCCTTTCAAATCAATGTGTTGTTCACGCAAAGCATCGCTTTCTGGGTGGATGCCACCGTGGTCGCGTCGTTCTATTACGCCGTCCGGTTGATGGAACTGCCGCAGGGGGTATTCGGGTTGTCGCTGGCCACTTATCTGTTGCCGACATTGGCCGGATTGGCGGCGGAGAAAAAGTATCCCGAGTTTCGATCCACCTTGAAAGAAGGGCTCAATTACATCCTCTTCATCAACCTGCTGGCATCGATTCTTTTGCTGGTGTTGGCCGAGCCGATCATTCGCCTGCTTTTTGAACGCGGCCTCTTCGACGCCAACGCGACCGCGCGGGCTTCGCTGGCTTTGATGACCCTGGCGCCGGGGCTGGTGGCGTTTTCGATGGTCAACATCCTGGCGCGCGCTTTCTATGCCCTCAGCGACGTGAGGACGCCGATGAACATCAGCTTATTCTGTCTGACGTTGAATCTGGTGCTGGTGATTACGTTGATTTGGCGTTTCCGGCAGGCCGGGCTCGGTCTGGCGAACACGTTGAGCGCGGTTTGCAACGTGGTGTTTTTGCTCTATGCGCTTCGGCGAAAGCTCGGGAAGCTGGAACTGCGCGAACTGTGGTCGAGTCTCCCGGCTCTTGCCGGAGCCGGCGTTGTCGCCGGGGCGGCGGCCTGGTGGCTGAACTTCTGGTGGGAAACAAACTTTGGCCACGCCTCCCTGGCCATGAAGATGGGCAGCGTCTTTCTGCCCATGACTGTAGCGAGCCTGCTTTACCTGGGCATTTGCGCCTGGGCGCGCATCGAGGCTGCGAGACGGATTCTTCGGATGTTGTTTCGGCTGTGGCGGGCAGGAAGGTAGGTGGTGATAGGTGAGAATAAAGGAGATACCAGAAATATGGCCCGAGACTGCCCGAAACCCGGCAAACTGGAGTTGGGACATTTTAGGGAATCTTTTCGCCTTTGCTTTGTCGGAAACCTTGTCGGAAACTTTGTCGCGTTGTTCGTCAATCAGCGACGAAATGCGTCCCCTTCACAAGCTCCAGGTTTATGCCAAGGCGCCGGCTCTGAGCGGGGGCGCGCGAAGAACCGGTTCCTATCGATGAGGCCGGCCCGGATCGATAAAGTTTCCGACAAAGTTTCCGACAAAGGGATCAAAACAGGGTCCGCCCGGCGCGAGGATGTCCAAACTTCAGTGCCGGCTGGCACGGCGTTTCGCCAAGCTTCCTCGGCTATAATGTCACCACTTGCCCGGTTTGAATGGAGCGCTCTTCGGCCTCACAAATCTCGACTGCTGAAACCGCGTCTTGAATGGTGACCGTCGCCGGCGGTTGCTTCGAGCGGATGGCATCGATCATGTGTTGCAGCTCGCCGATGTAACCGTCCGGACCTTCGCAAGCGATGGTTTCCACGGCCTGCTCTTCCACGGCCACGCGCAAAGCCTCCTTGCCACGGGCGAGGTCGTAATCCGCGGTAGCGTGTTCGAAGTTCACCGTGTAAGCCATGTTGAACCCAAACCCTTTGGCCATCGCCCAGCTTCCCTCCGCGTGGACGATCGCGCCGGACGAAACCTTGTACTGAGTCACCACGTGGTCGATGGCGCCGCTGAATTTGCCGTAACCGGTCGAATAGACCGCTTGCGGCCGGCCCAGGCAGAACTGCACGAAATCAGTATCGTGAATGTGCAGGTCAAAAAGAGCGCCGCCTGATTCGGCGCCGTCGAAGAAGTTCTTCTGCCCCCAGGCGGGCGGCTCAGCCACGCGGCGAAAGCGCGCACCCAGGACCTTGCCGTAACGGGCTTCGGCAACCGCGCGCTTCAGCCACGACCATTCCGGCCAAAAGCGCAGGCACATCGCGGGCATAAAGAAACCTTTGGACCGGGCCGCGGCTTCGGCGATCTCGCGCGCCACTTTCAGAGAACGCGCCAGAGGTTTCTCGCAGAGGACATGTTTGCCGGCTTCGAGCGCGGCAATCGAAAGATCGCCATGCGCGCGAGTCGGGGCGCAAATATCGATCAGGTGAATTTCCGGGTCATTCAAAAGGTCCGAGAAATCCCGCGTCGCCTTGACCGACGTCATGTCCAGCCTCACCGGCTGGTTGTCGCCGACGTTGCCGGCGACCTTCGACAAATCGCCATCGAGATGTCTTCCGCTCGGGTTGCAAAGAGCGGCCACGCGAAGGCCCTCGATTTGGCGGTAAGCCTTGATGTGAGTAGCGGCCATGAACCCGAGGCCGACGATGCCAACATTGATCATAAGAGATCTGGAATACCGGCAAAGTATTGGCGGTTTTACGGGTGAAGAGCAAACGAGAAGCGTCGAGGCTGCGCCGCCAGGTGCGGAACACTGGCCGCAGCGCGTTAAACAGGCCGAATGCGTTCAAATCCTTCAACCGCTCAGGTTGGCCAGCCTGCTGCGGCTCCCTCCCTCGGAAACGCCTTTGACAGGGCCAGGCGGAAGCCCACAATCCAGCGCCATGAGACTTCCGAAACTTCCGTTGGGCACAGCCGCTTTCGCCCTTGTGGCGGCTGCTTCTGCTCTGAATGGCGCGGACGATTACCAGCCTGGCCCTGACTCGATGCCGCAAGAGGGCGTGCCGCGCGGCACGGTGACAAAGCACACCTTTTCCCATAGCAGGATTTTTCCCGGTACGGTCCGCGATTACTGGGTGTACGTGCCGGCCCAATACGATGCCTCGAAGCCGGCTTGCCTGATGGTCTTCCAGGACGGTGGCGGTTACGTAAACGAGAGGGGCGCGTGGCGTGTGCCCGTCGTCTTTGACAATCTTATTCACAGGCGGGAAATGCCTGTCACCATTGGGGTTTTCATCAATCCGGGAGTCGTGCCGCCGGTAGCGTCGAATGCGTTGCCCCGAGTCAACCGCAGCTTTGAATATGATTCGGTGAGCGATCGCTACGCGCGCTTTCTTCTTGAGGAGATGCTGCCCGAGGTGAGCAAGAGCTACAACCTGAGCACCAACGCCAACGACCGCGCGATTGGCGGGGCCAGTTCGGGCGCCATTTGCGCCTGGACGGCGGCCTGGGAGCGGTCCGACGCCTTCCGGCGCGTCTTCAGCACCATTGGCACCTATGTGGGACTGCGCGGTGGAAATGATTATCCCACGCTCGTGCGCCAGACCGAGCCGAAGCCGATTCGCGTTTTTCTTCAGGATGGCTCGAACGATCTGAACATTTACGGAGGCAACTGGTGGGTGGCGAACCAGGACATGCTTTCGGCGCTGGAATTTGCCGGATACGACGTCACTCACGTCTGGGGCGATGGCGGCCACAACAGCAAGCACGGCGGGGCCATCCTTCCTGAAGCGATGCGCTGGCTTTGGCGTGATTATCCGGAGCCGATTCGCGTCGGGCAAAGCTCAAAGCAACCGATCATGCAAGTGTTGATTCCAGGCGAAGACTGGCAGCTTGTCGGCGAAGGGTACAGATTCAGCGAAGGTCCCGCCGTCAATGAGAAGGGCGAAGTGTTCTTCACGGACATTCCCAACAACCGCATTCACAGGATTGGGCTCGATGGGCAAGTAACCCCATTTGCCGAGGACACCGGAGGCGCGAACGGTCTGATGTTTGGACCGGATGACAAACTTTACGCCTGCGCCAATGGCAGGAAACAGGTCGTGGCCTACGACCAGGAGGCCAACGCCGCAGTCATTGCCGCCGATGTGCAGTGCAATGATCTGGCGGTCAATCGCAAGGGCGAGATTTACTTCACCGATCCCGGCAACAAAAAGGTTTGGTTCATCAACGCCCGGGGCGAAAAGCGAGTAGTGGACGAAGGGATCGAGCGGCCCAATGGAATCATTCTGACTCCCGACCAGAGCCTGCTGCTGGTGGCCGACACGCGCGGGCAATTTGTTTATTCCTTCCAGATCCAACCCGGCGGCTCGCTCTCCCACAAGCAGCCCTATTTCCACCTCCATTTGGTTAACGGCCGCACTCAGAGCGGCGCGGACGGCATGACGGTTGACCGGGACGGGCGGCTTTACGTGGCGACGGAGATGGGGCTGCAATTCTGCGACCAGGCGGGGCGCGTCAACGGCATCATTGCCAAACCGCAACCGGCCTGGCTCGCGAACGTGGTCTTTGGCGGACCGCGCCTGGACACCCTTTACGTGACGTGCGGTGACAAGGTTTACAAGCGCAAGACGAAGGCCCGGGGCGTGCTCAGCTTCCGCGAGCCGGTCACGCCGCCTGCGCCGCGCCTTTAAGGCCCTTTAAGGCCGGATGCTGATCGCCTTTCACAAGCCTTATGGAGTCGTCTCGCAATTCCGTTCGGACGGGTCCGCCACGGCGACCCTGGCGGCATTTGCTTTTCCGCCGCGGGTTTATCCCATTGGACGGCTGGATGCCGACAGCGAAGGGCTGCTGTTATTGAGCGACGAGCCGGAATGGAATGAGCGCCTGCTTCATCCGCGTCATCGACATCGGAGGATCTACTGGGCCCAGGTGGAACGCATGCCGAGCGACGATGCGCTCCGGCGTTTGGAACGCAGCGTGATCTTGCAGGGCCGCAAGACGCTGCCATGCCGGGTCTGGATGCTTGATCCGCAGCCAGGGCTGGCAGCGCGCGATCCGCCCATCCGTTATCGCAAAAGTGTTCCGACCTGCTGGATCGCGCTGGAGCTGATCGAAGGGAAGAACCGCCAGGTGCGGCGAATGACCGCGGCGATCGGGCATCCGACCTTGCGGCTCGTTCGCGTGCAGATCGGCGGGTTCGGGCTTGGCGATTTGCCTGCGGGCAAATGGATCGAGCTCCAGGAGGCGCAAAGGCGCCAGGTGCTGGAAAAGTGACCGATGCGGGCGGAGTGCACCGGACGCGGCTGCGTGCGAAGCATCAGCCGCGGCGCGCAAAATTTCCCGTCTTCTCCGATACGCTTTTTAGAAGGGCGAATGGCAAGAAGATTGGTGGGCAGGAAGATGGAGCTTCCCATTTCCTTGCCCCTAAAGGTCGAGACGGATTTTCGCGGCGGGCGTGTCTGTTCGGCTCTAATCCTGAGAGGTTCAAAAATCCAGTCCAGTTCCAAGCCAAGCCGTCGTTCACACCTTTAGAATGCTTCTTGAAAGCGAGTCTGAAATTCGATCAGCTAAACAACATGAAAACCCAGAATTTTAATCCCTCCTCCGAAATTCCCGTTCCGTCCGACCCGAAGCTGATGACGCGGCGGACCGCCATTAAATCGACGCTGGCTGCGGCCGGCGCGGCGGCTCTGGCGGAAAGCCATGGCGGCGCGGCGGAGATTCCGCACCCGGACCCGCGGCGGGCTTCGCCGAAGCGCTATGAGATGAAGAAGTCGATCAACCAGTGGGCCTTTCCCTATCCGCAACGGATGAATCTGCGCGAGTGCCTTCAGCTCGCCAAGGATGCCGGCTTCGACGGCATCGAGTTGAATTATGATTTGGAAAACGATCTCTCGCCCAAGTCCGGCTCCAAAGAATATGCGGAGATTCGGAAGATGGCGGATAAAATCGGCATCGCCATCAGCGGGCTTTGTTCGTTTCTTTTCTGGCCCTACCCGCTGACGAGCAACGACGAGGCGAAACGGTCGCGCGGTTTGGAATTGGCGGGGAAGATGGCGCAGGCCGCGCACGATCTGGGCGTGGAGAATCTGCTGGTGGTCCCGGGAGCGGTGCACATCCCCTGGAGAGACGACCACGAACCGGTGCCGAACGCGGTGTGCGACAGGCGCGCCCGCGAAGCGGTGGGCAAACTGGTGGGCCAGGCTGAAAAGCTCGAGGTGTCGTTGAACATCGAAAACATCTTCTTCAACGGCTATCTGATGACTCCCATGGAAATGGCCGAATTCGTGGACAGCTTCGGGAGCCCGAATGTGCGTGTTCACTTTGATACGGGCAACATCATGATGTTCCAGTTCCCGGAGGATTGGATTTCCCATTTGGGCAAGCGGATTAAGAACACGCACTTCAAGGAATTCACCAAGAAGGGCACTGATTACTCGTTGGAATCATTTCGGCCATTGCTGGACGGCACCACCAATTGGCCTGCGGTAATGAAAGAGCTGGACCGGGCGGGCTATCCTGGCTACGTGACCTTCGAGTATTTTCATCCCTACCCGCATTACCCGGAAGCGCTCATTTATCAGACGTCCGATTCACTCGACCGCATCCTGGGTCGCAAGCAAAGAGGTGCTGTTTGAGGGCTTCCGGCCCAAACGCGGTCCGCGACGGCTCTGAAGTCGCTGCGTCAGCGTCCGCGCCAGGCGTATCGGCCAAGCCGCGACAGTGTCGCGCCAAGAAAACTCCGCCTCCTGCCGCATAATTGGTCTGGGGCGAGGCGCCAGGAACGCGCATCCCCACAGCGGGCTGTAACCGACCGAGCAACGAACCTGCAGGGCGGAGGCTATTGTCGGCGCGGGCTTCGTTGCTCGTTCCTCACAGACCGCCGAGGGCTAAAGCTCGTTCTCTTCGCCCTCTTCGGCCGGGGGGCGGATGTTCTCATGGATGCACTTGATGAGATGATCGAGGCTGACCGGTTTGGCAAGGAAGAGGCATCCGCCGCTGTTGAGCAGGCCACTGGTGCCCGCCTCACGTTTTGAAACAGTTGCGGTCAGGAAGATGATCGGGACGTCCTTTAAAGTGCGGTCATTGCGGAAGTGAGAGGCCACATCCCCGCCGTCCAGCGCTGGCATAATCACGTCCAGAAGAATCAGGTCCGGCTTGAAATCACGGGCGACGGCCAAGGCGTTGGTGGCCCGGTTCTCCTCGCGCACCTCGAAGTCCCCGGTCTTTTCGAGGTTCATTTTCACCATGCGGGTGAAACCGGGTTCGTCATCGATGATCAGGATGCGTTTCTTGCCCATAAAATCTCATGATCTTTTCCGCTTTCAGACTTTAAACAGAATGCTGACAAAAGCGCCACCTTCTTTGCGGTTGCGAATGTCAATGCTGCCGCCGTGAAGCTCGACGATCTTTTTGGTGACGGTCAGCCCCAGCCCGGTGCCCTGGCCCGTGGGTTTGGTGGTAAAAAACGGATCGAAAATCTTGGCCAG
>CAZCUL010000003.1:0-5836 GCA_964501475.1 uncultured Verrucomicrobiota bacterium
GCCCAGGTCCAGATCAAAGGCAAAGACGAGGAAGGGCTGCTTTATGACGGCATGGGCAGCAAAGCCTTCACCCGCCTCCTCCTCGACGCCATGGTGCGCCGGCGAAGCTTCAAAGGCAGCAAAGGCGAACTGGTCGCTTCGCATACTCATGCGCTGCGCCAGGTGCGTCAGGACGACGGCGCCTTGCCGGAAGCCACCCTGGGCAAAGCCGAGCAGAGCAACACCGCTGTCATCTTCGGCGACAAATTCATTCTGAAACTTTTCCGGCGGCTCGAGCCGGGGACGAATCCGGACCTCGAAATTGGCCGGTTCCTGACGGAAAGGGGATTCCCAAATATTCCGCCGGTGGCCGGCGCGATCGAGTATCGGCGCAAAGGCGAAGAGATGATCAGCCTGTCCATCCTGAGCGGCTTCATTGCCAACGCCAAAGATGCCTGGGAATTCACGCTCGACTCGTTGGGTCGTTACTACGACCGGATGCAATCGCTGGTGGCGGAAGGGAGCCGGCAGCCTCCCGATGGCCGGCCCATGGCGGATCTGATATGCAAGGAACTGCCTGCGGAAGTGCCGGAGTTGATGGGCACCTACCTGGAAGCGGCGCGGTTGCTGGGGCAGCGAACGGCGGAGATGCACTTGAGCCTGGCTTCCGACAGCAAAAACAAGGACTTCGCGCCGGAACCGTTCTCTTCGCACTACCAGCGTTCGCTTTTCCAGTCGATGCGCACCATGGCTTCGCAAAACCTGCAACTCCTGCGCAAGCGCATCAAAAACGTCCCCGACGAGATGCAGGAACAGGCTCAAAAAGTTATTGGGCTCGAAAGCGAGATTCTCAAGCGATACAAGGCAATCTATGAACGGCGCATCACCGCGCAGCGGATTCGCTGTCACGGCGATTATCATCTGGGGCAGGTCCTGCATACGGGGAAGGACTTTGTCATTCTCGACTTCGAGGGCGAGCCGGCGCGGTCCCTGAGCGAACGGCGCATCAAGCGGGTTCCCATTCGGGACGTGGCCGGAATGCTCCGCTCATTTCACTACGCGGCTTATGCAGCCCTGCTCCGCCAGGTCGAGCGCGGCAGCATTACGGCGGAAAACATGGCCCGCTTCGAGCCCTGGGCGCGCTGCTGGTATCTTTGGGTCAGCGTGACCTTCCTCTCCGCCTACATGCCGATCATTCACGAGCGCAGCAACCTCCTCCCCAGGGATGAAGGCGAGTTGAAAGTATTGATGGATGCCAACCTCCTCGACAAGGCCATCTACGAGCTCGGTTACGAACTCAACAATCGCCCGGCCTGGTTGAAGATTCCCTTGCAAGGGATCCTCCAACTGTTGGAACCGCAGGACGCGAATGCCGGAGGAGCGAAGTGATCTTTCGGCTGGAGCGGCGCGTGAATTACCCGGAGCGCGGCTGCCCCCAGCCGCAGCGCTCGCGACTGCGAAAAGCGTTCGGGAGTCCGGCGTCAGCCATGTTGCTCGGCGCGTCGCGGCCGGGGACAGCCGCGCTCCTTTGGTTGCGGCGTTGCCGCGCTGTGCTCGCCCGCAGGTTGGCAGCCTGCCATCACGGAATCGGGCAGGGACTGGCGACATGACGGATTCTGAACTTCAAGCCCTGCTCCGGCTCGCCAAATGGCACGGAGTGCAACTCAGTTACCGGGATATGAACCAGCGCCAGCAAAAGGCTTCGCCCGATTCACTGTTCGCTATCCTGCGTGTCCTGGGCCTCCCCATTCAGCGCGCGCGCGAAGCTCCAGACGTAATGCGCTCGGAGCAACAGCGGCTCTGGGCGCGCGGCCTCGAGCCGGTCTGTGTGGCCTGGGAGGGCAGACTGACACACCTGGAAGTCGCGCTGCCCGCCGAGGCGCGTCATTTGGCGTGGCAAGTCGATTTGGAAACCGGCGAGCGCAAGACGGGCGCCGCGCCCACTGGCCGGTTGCCGGCTTCGAGAAAGGCGACGATCGAAGGCCAACGCTACGCCGCTCGCTCCTTCGCCCTCCCTTTTCGCCTGCCGTTCGGCTACCACCGGCTCGCCATCGAGGTTGGGGAACGGAGGTTCAAGTCCCATGTCCTCTCGGCGCCGATAAAGGCTTATTCTCCAAAAAAGGAAGGATCTCTCTGGGGCGTTTTTCTGCCGCTCTATGCCTTGCGCGGCAAGGAAAGCTGGGGGAGTGGCGATTTCTCGACGCTCCAGCAGGTGGCAGAGTGGCTCGCTTCGCTAACCGGCAAAGTCGTGGGCACGCTGCCTTTGTTGCCGGCCTTTTTGGGCCAGCCATTCGAACCCAGCCCCTATTCGCCCGTCAGCCGGCTTTTCTGGAATGAGTTCTACATCGATATCACACGGGCTCCGGAATTGGCGGAGTGCTCCCCTGCCCGCGCGATGCTCGACGAACTCCGCGGCAAAATCACCAAACTGCAGCATCACTCTGAAGTGCGCTACCGCGAGGAGATGGCGCTCAAACGCCGCCTCCTTGAGCCCATGGCTGCATTCTTCTTTTCCAAAGAGCGTGACCGCAGCGGGCGCTTCCGGGAATTCCTGAAACTAAGCCCTCAAGTTGAGGATTACGCCCGCTTCCGCGCCACTCTGGAACGGCGCGGACAGGTCTGGAGCCGCTGGCCGGAACGCCTCCGTGATGGCCGCTTGCGGGCGGGCGATTACTCCGAACAAGCGCGGCAATATCATCTCTACGCCCAATATCTTGCGCATCAGCAAGTGAAGGAATTATCCGAAAGAAGCGCCAAGCGCGGCGTGGAAGTTTATCTGGACATGCCGCTGGGCGTGCATTCGGACGGCTACGATGTCTGGCGTGAGCGGCATTTGTTCGCTCTCGATGCCTGCGGCGGCGCTCCACCCGACCCGGTTTTCACGCGCGGACAAAACTGGGGCTTTGCTCCGCTGCATCCGGAGCGGTTGCGGGAGAGTGGCTATCATTACGTGATCGCCTACCTCCGCCATCATTTGCGGCACGCCCGCATGCTTCGATTCGACCATGTCATGAGCCTGCACAGGCTCTTTTGGATTCCGAAGGAGCTTCCCGCCAGCCAGGGAGCGTATGTCGGTTACCGTTCCGAGGAGTTTTACGCGATTTTGAGCCTTGAATCGCATCGGCATGGCGCCACCATTTTCGGCGAGAACCTGGGAACAGTTCCGCCGGAGGTCAACCGCGGCATGGACCGTCATGGGGTGCGCCGCATGTATGTGGTGCAGTATGAAATGAAGCTCGATCCGAAACGAGCTTTGCTGTTGCCGCCTCGAGGGAGCGTGGCCGCCTTGAATACGCACGACATGTCTCCCTTCGCCGGATTCTGGCAAGGGTTGGACATCACAGACCGGGCAGACCTCGGGTTGCTCCGGAAGAGCGAAGTGCGGTCTGAAAGCGAGCGGCGCGAAAGTATGAAACGGGCATTGATAAAATTTCTTCGCCGGGTTCGCATGCTCAGCGGCGAGCGGGAGGACAAAGAAAGTGTGCTCCTGGCTTTATTGGGTTTTCTCGGTTCCAGCCAGGCCGGTCTGGTGCTGGTGAACCTCGAGGACCTTTGGGGCGAGACCCAGCCGCAAAACGTTCCCGGAACCAGCGCCGAGCGAAGCAACTGGCGGCGCAAAGCCCGCCTGAGCCTGGAAGAGATTTGCCGGAATCCCGACGTGCTCGGCTGCCTGCAATTGTTGCAACAATCCAGAAACCAGAAACGAAAGGGAAGACACAGCCATGACCGCCACCACAACTGAACAAGCCGCGGTGCAGGCTTATAGTCTGCTGACCGACAACGACATTTACCTCTTCAACGAAGGCAACCATTTTCGCCTCTATCAGAAGCTGGGCGCGCACCCCATGCGTCATGAAGGTGTGGACGGCGCCTATTTCGCCGTCTGGGCTCCCAATGCCCAACGCGTTTCCGTAATCGGCGATTTCAATAGCTGGAACAAATCGCGTCATTGTTTAATCGCCCGCGGCCACTCCGGTATCTGGGAGGGATTTATTCCCGGGACACGAAACGGAGCGACCTATAAGTACCACATCGTCTCGCGCCATGGCGGCCATGTGGTGGACAAGACCGATCCTTTCGGCTTCCGGCAGGAGGTGGCGCCCAGCACCGCCTCGCTGATTTGCGATCTCCACTATCAATGGAAGGACCAGGCCTGGATGATCGAACGCGGCAAGCGCTGCAGGTTGAACAGCCCGATTTCGGTTTACGAAATGCACATCGGCTCCTGGGCGCGCGTGCCGGAAGAGAATAACCGCCATCTCAATTACCGCGAGCTGGCCCCGAAACTGACCGCATATATCAAGCACCTGGGCTTTACCCACATCGAGTTCCTGCCGCTCATGGAGCATCCCTTTTACGGCTCCTGGGGCTACCAAAGCGTGGGTTACTTTGCTCCCACCAGCCGCTACGGCACCCCCCAGGACCTGATGTATCTGATCGATTATCTGCATCAGCATGACATCGGAGTGATTCTCGATTGGGTGCCTTCGCATTTTCCCACCGACGAGCACGGCCTCGCTTATTTCGATGGCACGCACCTCTTCGAACATGCCGATGTCCGCCAGGGCTTTCATCCGGACTGGAACAGCTACATCTTCAACTACGGGCGCCACGAGGTTCGATCCTTCCTCATCAGCAGCGCTTTTTACTGGCTGGATAAATACCACGTGGACGGCCTCCGGGTGGATGCGGTCGCCTCCATGCTCTACCTCGATTACTCGCGCAAACTCGGCGAGTGGATCCCGAACGAGTTTGGCGGCCGCGAGAATCTGCAGGCCATCTCCTTTCTTCGCCGATTCAACGAGGCCGTCTATGAAAGCTTCCCCGACGTGCAGACCGTGGCCGAGGAATCGACAGCCTGGCCAATGGTTTCACGACCCAATTACGTGGGCGGTCTCGGCTTCGGATTCAAATGGGACATGGGCTGGATGCACGATACCCTGAAATACTTCTCGCTCGATTCGATCTACCGCAAATACCACCACAATCTGCTCACCTTCCGGGCCGTTTACGCCTTTACCGAGAACTTCATGCTGCCGCTCTCGCATGACGAGGTGGTTCATGGCAAAGGCTCCTTGCTCGGTAAAATGCCCGGAGACGACTGGCAGCGCTTCGCGAATCTGCGCCTGCTTTTGGGCAACATGTACGCCCAGCCGTCCAAGAAACTTCTTTTCATGGGCTGCGAGTTCGGCCAGCGCCGGGAGTGGAACCACGATTCCAGCCTCGACTGGCATCTGCTCGATAACGACTTCCATTCCGGAATCCAACGATGGATCGAAGACCTCAACCGCCTTTACCGGGGCGAGCCCGCTCTGCACGAGGGCGATGCCGTGCAAAACACGTTCGAATGGGTCGATGGCAACGACTCCGAACAAAGCACCATTAGCTGGCTCCGCTGGAATGCCGATTTCAGCCAGGTCATCCTCGCCGTCTTCAATCTCACGCCGCTTGTCCGGGAAAACTTTCGCGTGGGTGTCCCCTTCGGAGGCCATTGGGAGGAGATTCTCAACAGCGATGCCCCGCGCTATTGCGGCAGCGGCGTCGGGAACTTTGGCGGCGTCAACGCCGCGCCCGTTGGCTGGCATGGACGTCCCAACGCCCTCCACATTATCCTGCCGCCGCTGGCAGCGCTGTTCTTCAAACACGAGAAATGAAATCCGCCCGGGACAGGATAGACGTCGAACCGCGTAAGGCAGGTTGCCCACCTGCCGTTTCGCCGACTGCCGGTCGGCGCGCATCAGAACGCGGTGACGCCCGCGGATCGGCAATCAGGGAAATTCGCGATACAGACTCCCCAGCGCCTTTCCCATTCCCGAGCGCTGCGGCTGGGGACAGCCGCGCTCCTCTCCCTGAAACT
>CAZCUL010000004.1:0-2928 GCA_964501475.1 uncultured Verrucomicrobiota bacterium
CCGAACAGTTCCGGGCGGCATATCGCGATCAATAGGTGGATTTGCATTGCGGTGCGCGCGAACACCCTTTGGAGTGACACGTGCCCCCCTGCGGAGCCAGCGATTTTGAGGGGGTAGTTCATTTTACCGTTGCCGTTTGACCCGAGGGCATCGTGTCTTGTGGGCGTGCGGCGTCCGGACAGGTTCCAAGTATCCAGAACGCTTGTCGCGGTTCGTGTAGGGCGACGGCTGTTGGCTGGCAGCGTGTCTCTTTCGGCGGCATTTCAGGCATCTCGGATTGGGTGAGGCAGCGCATCGGCGAGGATGTGTGGCTGGAGCTGATGGGCAGGACCGACGGTTGGGGGCTGGATGCCGGTGAGCGGCCGCGTGCCCCCTCAATCGCCACGAAGGTAAATTTATTATGGCGGGATATAGAAAACAAACTCAACTGTATGCCTTATAAATACTTACAATGTGCCCCTTGGCCCCAAAAAGCCGACATATTTAATTTGACTGCCGGCCCGCCATTCCCTACCCTGACGCACCGTGACGGTTTCTCGTTCAATCACTGCTGACAGGGAGGTTCGCAGATGAAGTTCGACACAAAAGCACACGCCGTGGTCGGGGCCGACGGATCCTTGCCCGTGCTCCACGACGACGAAGTCACTCGGAAACTGGTCATGCTCATCGAGGGAGAATGTGAGGGGGCCGGACCCTCCAAAGCCGCCCGGAAATTCGGCTTCACCAAACAGCGGTACTTTCAACTGCGCCAGGCGTACCGATCGCACGGCGCTGCCGCCTTGCACAGCAAGCGCCGTGGCCCCAAGAGGCACTATCGACGCACGGGCGAACTGGTTCGCCAGGTCATTCGACATCGCTTCCTGGACCCTGACGCTTCCGTCCAGGTGATCGCGCAAAAGCTTCGACAAACCGGGTTCGCCATCAGCAACCGGAGCGTCGAACGAGTCATTGCCGAATTCGGCCTTCAAAAAAAAACTCTATCAATATCGTCCTCACGAAGATCAGGCGCCCCTCCAGGCCCGTAGCACGCGCAAACACAACAAGGCCCAGCCCTGCGATCCTCGCAGTCTGGAACGGGCCGTCCGCCAACGGCTGGCCGACAAAGTCTGCGGGAACCTGGCCGGCGTCTGGTTGCTGGCAGCCGAACACCTGCGTCTGGGGACCTGGGATCTGCTGTGCGGTTGGACCGGACAGCCCTCCCAATGCGTCCAGCCACGTCTGGCCCTGCAAATGGTTCACGAGGCGGCGGTCTGCACCAAAGGTATCCGTGCCGACCGCACCCTGCACAACCGCGCGGGTTTCGAACTGGCCAATGGCCTGCCCTTCGTTGCCCATGATCAGGCCATCCATGACCTGCTGGACGAGCATACGGTCAACCAGAGCATGCAATTGCAGGTCGCGCTGGGAAAACTCCGCCGTGCTTCAGGCCATTTTCAAGGCAATCTCCTGGCCATTGATCCGCACCGCGTCCGCAGTTACAGCCAACGTCACATGCGATCACGGGTCGAAGAGTCCGGCACCAAACCGATCAAGATGGCCCAGACCTTCTGGATCCTCGATGCCCACGCCCACCAGCCCGTCTGCTTCACCACGGCCACCGGCGCGCGCAGTGTCGCCACCGCCACCCCCGAACTGGTCGATCTGGCCAAGAGCATCTTGCAACCCCAGCCGGGACAGACCCTGCTGGTCGCCGACGCCGAGCACTTCTCCAGCGACCTGGCCGCTGATATCCACCAGCGATCCGAATTCGATCTGCTGGTTCCCTTTCCCAATCAACGCGTTCATCAGCAACGATTCCAAGCCATTCCCCCAGACCAGTTCACACGTCGTTGGGCCGGCCTTGCGACGATCAAGTTGGCCTACCAAAACAAACGGGGGCCAACCGGAACCTACTGGCAATTCGTCCAACGATCCGGTGAACGCTCAGAGGATTGGACCTACAAAGGCTTTCTCTCCACCAGTGATCGCAACGAAGTAGACGCACTCACAGACGACTTCCCCAAACGCTGGCACGTCGAAGAGTTCTTCAATGCCAATCAGGCGCTGGGATGGAAACGCGCCGGCACCATGAATCTGCACATACGCTACGGGCAGATGAGCATGGCCTTGATTGCACAAGCCGCCATCCATCAACTACGCCGTCGGCTCGGTGAACCCTATTGCACGTGGGATGCGGACCATTTGGCCAACGATTTGTTCTTTGCCCTTGAAGCCGATGTACGTGTCAAAAACAACACGATCCTCGTCACGTATTACAATGCTCCCACTCAACTCCGCGAGCACTACGAACACTTGCCCGACAAACTCGCCAACGACAACATCAATCCCGCTGTCCCTTGGCTCTACAACTACAACCTCGACTTCAGATTCCGCTGACCCTGGCAACCCCACGCCTTGGACACTCGACAACAGTGTGCATCCGCACTCCGCTGGCCGTGGCCTGATCCCGCTGGCCACCAAGTCTCAGGTTCTTGCCCAGGGCCGGGCACCACAGCCCGCAGGTTCCTATCGGCGCCGCGACGTCCTGGGGCATTACGGCCACACCAGCCCTCTGGCCCAAGCCCTTCCGCCGGGTGGGGTCCGGGGAGGGGCCCCGGAACGTCGGCCGATCGGGGCCGTGGTCCCTGCCGGCCAGAGGGGGGGCGGCCCCAATCAATGCGCACAGCACCCCCAGAAGCTGGACGGGCCGCCCCTCCTCTGACCGGCAGGGGTCGCCCTGAGGTCGGCGTTGGGGAGTACACGCGACGTGTCGCGATGCAGAGCACGCCTCTACCAGGTGCCGCGCAGCCACTATGATCAATCAGAGTCAAATGAACTACCCCCTCAAAATCGCTGGCTCCGCCGGGGGGCACGTGTGCCATCAAAAGGCGCTCCCCCGAACGGGACCCGATCGCCTGTGTTGTTCGGGATGCCTGGCGCGCGCCTGGT
>CAZCUL010000005.1:0-9459 GCA_964501475.1 uncultured Verrucomicrobiota bacterium
GGGCGGCCCGTTGCTGCCGGACAACGCGTTCGACCACGCTCCGTTCTCATCCAGCCGGACTTCGTTGTCGCCTCCGACCAATCGCACGCCGTTGCCCTGCGCGACTGTGAAAAGGCCGTTCGTCGCTCCGGAACTTTCGACCATCCAGGAAATGCCTCCGTTGGTGCTGGTGATGATCGCGCCGCCGGCGCCCACCGCAGTATAACGGTCGTTGCCGAACCAAACCTCATTCCAATCCTGCGCACCCACGGTCCGGCGGGTCCAATTCGTGCCGTTGACGCTGTTTGCCACTACTCCGCCATAGCCCACAGCCACAAAGCCGCCATTCCCCCAGGTGACGCCTGTCAGCCAGTCCGTGAACGACGCCCCTTGCCGTAACCAGTTCGCCCCGTCATTGCTTGTGTAAATCGCGCCGTTATCTCCGACCGCAGCCAGCAGCAGTGGGGACGCCGCGACTCCTTCCAGCCAATCCGCGGTCGGCGGGTTCAGAACGCCGTTGTGAAACTCTTCCACGGAATCCGCGTAGAGAACGCGCCCGCTCTCTCCAGTCACGACGATCCGCTGAGCGGGACCAAAGAAGGTTACGGCGCGCAAGGCGTCGCTTGTTCCGCTTTCGCGCGGAATCCATAGGATCAAGTCGTCGCTCGTATAAATCCGGCCCCGTTCCGCCACCTGGACGCCCAACGCCCGGCTGGGCGAATAGACCATGTCAATGATGTTGTTCCCGTGAGGAAGCGGGTTCGACCAACGCCAGCGCAAGGGATACTCGACCGCCGAGAGCTGAACAGCCGCCAGGAAAAGCGCGATGCCCATCGCGGCCCGGCACCTCGTTGATCCGGGCATGCCACGCCCAACTCTGTTCCGAGCACCAGCCGATGCGGCTCGCGCCGGGAGAGGCGTCTGCTGCGGGACGGGACAAAGCATGTGCCCAGGGAACGGATTCATTAGTTGCGCCGGGTTTGGGCGAGTTTATCACTTTGGGGCGGTCGGTGCCATCGATTTGTCCAGGCAAAGAAGACCCGGCACGCTCAACGCAAACGCACATCCGGCCGGGCTGTTCCGCTTCAATGCCAACCCGGCGCCCAGGTGATTCGCCAGTTGCTTGCTGAGCGCCAGGCCAATTCCGCTGCCGTCCGGCTTGGTCGAATGACAAGGAAAGAAGAGCGTTTCGCGGACGGAACCTGGCAAGCCCTGTCCTTCGTCGCGCACTTCAAAGACGAGCTGTTCGTCTTCCCAGGCGAGCGCCAGGGTGACACATTTGCCCTCCGGAGTGGCTTGGATCGCGTTCTGAGTGAGATTGACCAGAATGAGAGCGATCAGATTTGCCACGCGGTTGGGCAAAGCGGCTTCGGCTTCCTGAATGAACTCCAGCCGGACGCCCCGGCTTTCCGCCAGGACGATGACGCGCTGGCGCACCAACCCCAGCAGTTCAGAGAGCGTGATCTGGTAACTCCTGGCGCCCTCCTCCTCGCGAAGGACTCCCACGATCTGGTTGATCATCGACTGCATTCGGCGCGTGGTGGCGATGACCTGCTGCAAATCCGTCTGCAAGCGGGCCGCGTCCTCCCGGCCCAGGCGGCTGACATAGCTTTGCAGCCCGAACAGAGGGCTTTTGAGGCCGTGGATCAAATGCGAGGTGATGGCGCCGACCGCCGAGGTTTTCGCCGCCAGGGCCAGTTCCTGGTTTGCGTCGATCAGCTTGTTGGTGCGTTCCGCCAGCAAGCGTTGAGCGCGTCGAAGGCGTTGAAAGGCCCATCCAATGGCCGCCGCCAGAATGCCGCCGCCGACACCGAAAGCTGCGAGGGATTGAATGGTGAGATTGCGATCCAACCGGGCGAACTCCGCAATGATCCCCTGCCCTTCAATGATGAACTGAGCGGCGCCCACAAACTCGCCCTCGCGCGTATGGAAAGGCACGTTCACTTCCAGCAGAGGCACGGCGCGATCCGCAGCGTTGGTTCCCAGAACAAGGAACAGGTCAGGCAGCGGGACAGACCGATGAAACCGGCTGACCGGCTTCTGGTCCCGGAGCGCGGCGAGATCGGCCGGATTGAGGCCGGCCTCGGCCACATAAGCCGGAAAGGCATCCACAAACGCCCCGTCCGCTTCAAAAAGCCGCGCACCCAGCACGCCGTGAAGCCGCGAGGTTTTCAACACTACCGTCAGTTGCTCGTCGGGGTCGGCAATCGAAAACAACGCCTCGTCCTGCTCCGCCAGTTCCAATTGATGCATCAAGGCCACCCCGTAAAGCGCGTAGGCGTCGCGCCCCAGGATTTGCTCGCGGACCGCACTGCCCAGCCGCTCACGCGCCAGAAGAATGGTCAGCCCCAAAATGGCCAGCGCCACGGCAATCACCAGCAGCGGCATTCGCCGGGAACGAAGCAGCATTTGCTTAATCACCTTTTCCATCGGCTCAGAATTCGCAAACGGCTCCCCCGCTCACGGTGTTAACGCTATACTCCTCCAGCGCGTCGTTGCTGAAGGTCTGTTCGCGATCAAATCGGGCGAAGAGGCGCAGCTTGTCGGTCAGGCGTTTTTCGCACCGCAAACCGAAACCAAGTTTCAGCCATTCCCGTGTCGAGGAGGATCCCAGGCCGGCAGGTTGCACCGGATAGTCGAAGCGCGCCACTGTCGCTTCACCGGTGATCTCCCAGCCCTTGTCCCGGTAGCGGACTTGCTGGGTTGCATGAATGCGGTTGTAATCGAAAAAACCGCTGCCGTTATCTTCGTTAAAACGATAGCCCGCCTTTGTGACCGTCCGCCAACGCCGGTTTTCATCCCAGTAGTGCCTCAAAGCCGCCTCGAACCGGTGCTGCTGATACACCAGGTCCGATCGAGGAATGACAAATCCATCCGCCGTCAGTTGGGGCGTCGTATCGTAATCGCGACGCGTGAACGCATAGCTGAGAGACCATTCCGAGCGATGGCCATAGCTGCGTCCGTAAGTCAGCTTTGGCCCTCGTTCCCAATAGTCGTCGAGGGGATCGAGAAATTCCTGGCGGGAGACCGGGAAGGCAGCTTCCACCCAGCCCGCCTCACCCAGGTCCCTGATGACCGCCGGTGTCACCTGGAACAGATGGGCCTTGATCTGGAGGGTTTCGAAGACCGGAGTTTGGAGGACCGGTTCGGTCGTGGAAACATCGAGCACCTGGTCCTGATAGAAGTATTCAACCGTAAAGGAGGGGTGCCAATGCGGATCGGAAATGTTCTTTAACTGGAGGTGGGCGAACGCCAATTGCTCCTTCTCGATGGCGTCTCCCGAGAGGAAGCGCGTTTCCTCGGCAGTGACCAGAAATTGAAACTGAGTGCCATCCAGCGGGAATCGGAGCAGGGTCACTTCCAGACCGCTTTGCAGAAATGGGCTGCCGATCCGATTGTCGCGGCTAAGGAGAACATTGTCTTTGAATCCCGCCGCGGTTTGAATGGCCACGGTGCGGTCCCACTTCGGCAACAAGGCGTAAAGGTCGTCTTCGTCGAAATCGCCTTTGTCCGCGGCCGGAAGCGAGCCAAGAGTCATCATCAACAGGGCGATGGGTTTCCACGTTGTTTCTTTCAAAACCGGGCCGCCGCGAGCCTGGAAAGAGGAAAGGTTCAGTCCAAACCGGGCCGGGGAGGGCGTCCATCAATAATGCTGGGCCGGGCTTCTTCGAGGGCCTCGCGGTGTTTGGGTAATTCACGGCGCAGCTCGCGCAAACGTTCCCGCAACTCCTCGCGGCGCAGCCGTTGCTCTTCGCGCCAGCGACCCAGGGCTTCCTTCATGCGGTCGCGAATCTGGCGCCGTTCCTCGTCCGTCGCTCCGCGCAATTCCTTTTCCAGCCTCTCCTGCCGGTCAAGGTATCGCTTGCGCGCTTCGGCAAACCTTTCCAGAAGCTCCTTGACCTCGGGAGAAAGCTCGGGACGCTCCTGCCGTGCCGGGCGGATGAGACGGGTCCCCGAATCTGTGAAACTGAAGCTGTCCGTCTCCGGCGAAAGAATGCGCCCGCTGTCGGTTTTCCCGGCATCGGTCGATGACGGCGGATTGGTGCTCGTCACCTCCGTCTGCGCGCTCAGGGGAACGGCAGCCAGCGCAAAGGCAACGATGCCTGCGAAAAAACCAGGATGTCTCGACGGCGTCATTAATCGTTCAATTGCGGCCTCTGCCAGAACCCAAGCGGCATGAATGGGCAGAAGCTATCACTTCCCCGGGCAGATGTCATGCCATCAATCAGGCCACCCGATGAGCTTGTTCGGCCTAAGAGCCTTAAGGGCATTTCCCGCGGAAAACAGGAAGGTCGGGCGGATGGTTGCTGGGCGTCTTCACCCCGCCCCGTCCGCCAGTTGGCGCTATCGCCCATCCTCCTTCGTTTTCCGTTCAGCCAGGTGATACCGCAGGTAATCGCGGGTAACACCCAGGAGACGCGCGGCAGCGGAGACATTGTTTTCGGTCTGCCGAAGAGCGTGCTCGACCAATTGGTGCAGGGCGTCGTCGAGCACGAATCCGTCGGCTGGAAAGACGAAACTGGCGTTGAACCAGCTCGAAGCGGTGCCGCCCCCCGCTGCGCCGGCCAAAGTCGAGGCCAGATGATCAAAGTGCAATTCCGAGCTTTCCTCAAAGACAATTGCACGTTCGATCTCATGGGCGAGTTCGCGGACGTTCCCCGGCCAGGAATAGCGGTGCAGACACTCGCGGCCCCGGGTCGAGATCGACTTGCGCGGCAATCGATGCCGTTGGGACACCCGCTCAGCCAGTAAGTCAGCCAACGAATGAATATCCTCCCGCCTTTCGCGCAGCGGTGGAATGGACACTCGATAGAGATCAAGCCGATGATAAAGGTCTTCGCGGAATTGGCCGGCCGCGACTAGTTGTTTCAAATCGCGATTGGTCGCTCCTATGACCCGCACGTCCACGGGAATCTCGCGTGGGCCGCCCAGACGCCGGATACGATGGTCTTCAATCGCCTTCAACACCTTTGCCTGGAGCGCCGGTGAAAGGCTGGGCAGTTCGTCGAGAAAGAGAGTGCCGCCATTGGCCGCTTCGAAAAGGCCGATCCGGGCATTGCGCGCGTCCGTGAAGGCGCCCCGTTCATGGCCGAAGAGCTCGGATTCCGCCAATGTGTCGGGCAACGCCGAGCAATTCATTTCCACCAGAGGCTGAGCCGCACGCGGACCGTGGTGGTGCAAGAGTCGGGCGATGGTCGTCTTGCCGGTGCCGGTCTCCCCTTGAATCAACACCGGCGGCAAACGGCTCTCCATGCGCGCGTCCGCCGCCAATATCTTTTTAAGCTGAGATTCAAGTCCCAAGAGCGCATTCCCAAAATGGAAATCGTCCCCGGAGAGGGCGCCATCGCTCCGCCGATGTTCATTCAAACGAGCCGTCTGACGCGCGCGTCGCGCCCTGGACATAACCAGGGGAAGCTCTTCAGGCTCGAACGGCTTGACCAGATAATCCGAGGCGCCCATCCGCATTGCTTCAACCGCCCCTTGAACGCCGCCGTCCACCGTCATGACGATGACCGCTGTATTCGGTGGAAATCGCTTCGCACTCAGCATCTCGAGGCCCGACCCGTCCGGCAGATTGACGTCCAGTAAAACGAAATCGAAGCCGGTCTCTCCCAGGCGCCTTCCGGCCGCCTCGACGGTTCCCACACCGCTTACTTCAGCGCCCAGATCCTGCAACTGCGCGGCCAGTTGTTTTCGCAGCAGCGAATCGTCATCGACGATCAGGATGCTCAAACCGGTGAACTCGGAACGGTTCATAGCGAAAAAGTCCGCCGGTCCATGAGAGCGCGTTAGAAGGGCCGAGTGCTCAGGGTGACCTTTAATGACGCGGATTCACCCACACCGAGGGACAATCTGTTTTTGGCGACGTTGCCGGATTCCACGCAGACCATGGACTTGTATTCGTCGCTGCCAAAATCGGGCATCTGTTCCGCCTTCAGACTCCAGGGGTTCCAGACAACCGTCGAGGCTGAGCCTGCCTTGTCGATCCGAATAACGCGCTGCCATGATTTGTCCCTTATCTCGATGGGACTGCGAGTATCCAGATAAACGCGGTCCATCTCCGAATCAATCCTGAGCGCGTCGGACGTTTCCGTCTTTTGAGCAAAGTTCTGCACTTTATCGAGGTACTGCGTCCCTTTGAGCCCCGAAATCTCGACTTGGGAAATGTCGCCAACCGCAAAATAAGTGTGCAAACAGCTCTCAAAAACAAAGTCGGTATCGGTGGACCGGTTGGTCACAAGCAATTCCAGAGTCAGCGCCTCCCCCACGGTTACGACATAGTCGGCTTCGAAGGGCGGGAAGCTGGCAGACCGGGGGGTCTCGGGAAGCCGCAGGCGCAAGGTGATGACTTCATCAGAAGCCGTTGTATCCGCCAGTTGCCAATTCTCCAACCGCCCAAAGCCATGCATCGGCTCCCCTTCCCGCGGCCCGAACCACGGGAAAACAATCGGGATGCCTCCACGAATGGGTTGGTTGGGTTGGAAGCGGCTGCATTGGCTCAAAAACAACAGCGGCTTGTCATTCTTGTTCTGGAAGTCAGTCACGTGCGCGCCTTGCAGATAAAGCTCCGCCTCGCTCCAACGCGTCGTCACTTCCACTTTTGGCAACTCGCCGTTTCCGTCCAGGACCGTCAGGCGGCCTGGAATCTCGAACCTCTTGAGCTGCTCGATCGGGTTCGCGTTTTTCATAGTGCACCTACTCAAGTTCGCCAGACCGGCGTAGAGTCTAGCAAACGCTGTGGCGGGTTTAAAAGGATAAAAGGGGTTAAAACCCGCGGTCAGCGCCGTGGAAAAGGTCAAAGAAGGAGGGCGGATGCGCAAGCCGCCGGGTTGGAAGCGCAAAGTGGATCAGCGGGCGACCACACGATAGAAGCAAGCCGGGCCATGGCCCAACGAGGCGTTGGCCCGGAATTGTGAACCCGCGACAATTGTCTCGATCGTCGCGGAGGGGTCAACCGCCCAGGGACCGAGCGCAGTGGGCGCTGTTTCGACCTGGAAGATTCCGGGCAGGCCGTTTTGCGCCGTGAAATTCAAGTGGACGCGTCCGCCGGCGAAAGCAGGCCCGCCCAGCATTCGAATAATCGGCGCGCTGGACGCGCTCGCCAGAAACGCCGGACCCCAATTCAGCGTGCGTTGCCCAAGAATCGCCCGCACGCTTACCGCGTAGTTGCCGGTTTCCATCGGAGTGAAGTCAAATGAGGTTCCTGCCACGGCATTCATCACCGGATTAACCAACTCTTCCGCGTGGCTGACGGCAATGTCGTCCAGATAAAGGCCCACCCCGGGGCTGGCGCCGCTGTAATAACTCCCGGTGCTGAATCCATAGACGAACCGGATCATGATTTCCTGACCGGCAAAGCTCGACAGCGGCACGGTCCGTGTGACGAAACCGGAATCGCCGCCACTGCCAGTCCCGGCCTGGCTCCAGACCGTCTCCCATTGGACCCCGCCGTCCCTCGAGATTTGCGCGCGCGCCACCTGGCTGCCGGTGGCCCAACTCAAGCGGCTGGCGAAACCCAACTGGCTGTTCGAGGAAGGACGCAAGACGCGGTTTAGCGTCAGCGTCTGGTCTTTGGGTTCTGCGTGGGCCAGGTGAAAGGAGTAGCTGCCGCCGGCGCGAAAATTACTGACCACGACCGCATAACCCGGCGAAGCAGCGACGAGCACATTGTTCAATCCGTTCTCGGCCCCTTCGACCGCGCCGAAGGGAAGCCTCCTGCTTGCCTTCCATTGGTAGCCGGTCGCGGCTCCCACCGGCGGAAACGAAAAGGCATTCGCCCGCCCAACAGCCAGAGCCACCGGTCCAACTGGTGTTGCAGCCGAATAGATCGGGGTGAAATCCACCTTCACATTTTTGCTGCCGCTGACCTGCGCAGTTCTGGTGGCGACCGGCAGATTGGCGGCACTAAAACTGACAGTATAAGTGCCGTTGCCCGGCACCGGAACCGAATAGCCCCCGGAGTTGGCCGTCACCGCATAATAATTTGCCCCGCTCACAGTCACGGTGACACCGCCAATCCCTTCCCCGAGATCATAGAAATTATTGCCGTTGAAGTCGTAGTAGGCGGCGCCGGTGACGAACGGCGTGCTGCCGGAGGCGGTCGCGAAGTCTTGAGTGACCAGTTGAGGCCCCACACCCCCGTTTACTCCGTTGGCAACGCCCACCCCCACTTCTCGGAAGCTGCCATTATGAATGCTCAGTCGGTGGCCGGCCGGACTTTGCATTCCACCCGGTCCGTTTCCCCAATCGACCTCGAAGCCGGCGTGTCCGTGCCAGACAGATTTGCTCGCCGCATAGACGTTCTCCCCGTAGGAGACCCAGTTGTAACCCTGGGCACTGATGCGGCTGCCGGGATTGCTTCCGGTCGAACTGGTATGACCCTGGAAGTTATTGGCCAACATGTCCTGGCTGTGCAAACGAGCCGCGATGCTCAGCCTGGCATTCAACGAAAGAGGGGGCACCGGCCCCAGCGCGGCAAACTGCGCGGCCATCATATTCAAATCGACGTTGAAGTAAGCATAGGCTCCCAAAACCTCCGGATCAGCCGTTGTTCTCAGCAGCTCTGCCTCCGCGATTGGGTTCGCCCGAGCACGGTTGATCAACTCAAGGTAAAGCTGCTCCTCGTCCGTCGGTTCCCCTATGGCATACACCGTTCCCGACGTGGAGGCGGGGGCGATTGAGAATTGCTCTGGACCCGCGCGATGCTCTGCAGGCGGCGCCGTCGGAGGAGCCACAGGCGGAGGTGATGCCACCGGTTCCAATTGCGCGTGGGCAGAGCTGAGGCTTCCGCAGCCGAGGGCGCCAAGGAGAAGTGCCCAACGCAAACGTATCCGAAAATGATGTAGAGCTTGTCCGTGCAAAGTGAACTCCGTCGCCAAAATGCCCGAAGGCGTCGCCGATCTAGCGTTTCCAATGCCAAGGCGCGACAAGCGCTGGCCGATGCGAACGTTGCGGCAACGAACCTGCTAAACCTTGCGAACGTTAATGGCGTCGGGCCGTGGCGGGGCCCGACGCTCGTTCGATCCGTGCCGGCGCCGCGCCGTCACTTTGGAATTCCCTTGGTTGGGGACGGTTGCCGAACTGTGACCTGACCCGTGTCTTTGGTCGCTCACTGGAAAGGCCGGGTTGGATTGATGAACGCTCGCGTGACAAAACGAAACGCACTCTGACTCGCCGTCCCGATTGGTGGACGGCTTGTGCGATCAGAAGAATCTTGACACAAGCCAAAACGTTTTTCGGGCGAGGCAAAATTCTTGCCGGCCGGCGTTTGCGCCGCGCCTGAACTGTCGTATAATCCGATTGTGAATAAATCCAGCAGAGGTCGAACCCAACAAGGCGGAGCCTCATCGAATCCGGAACCCTCTCCGCTCGATCAGGCCATTCCCGAAGACGAATTGGAGAAGCTCTCCTCCCTCCAATTGGTGGACATCGTCTCGCATAAGATGGCGATGCAGACCGCGACGCCCGGCGACATGCTCG
>CAZCUL010000006.1:0-6718 GCA_964501475.1 uncultured Verrucomicrobiota bacterium
CACCACGGCCACGGTCTTCCCCGTGCGCTTCGCGGGCGGCTCGGGCGCGACCCAGCCTTCGGCCCAGCCCTTGTCGATGATGGAATTTTCGATGTGCTTGATGGTGACGGGCGGCTCGGCGATGCCCAGCACGCAGGAGCCTTCGCAGGGCGCCGGGCAAACCCGGCCGGTGAACTCCGGAAAATTGTTGGTTTTGTGGAGCCGTTCGAGCGCTTCCTTCCAGAGCCCGCGGTAAACCAGGTCATTCCATTCCGGAATAAGGTTGTTGATGGGACAACCAGAGGCCATGCCGCTGAGGAGCGTGCCGGTATGGCAAAACGGGATTCCGCAATCCATGCAGCGGGCAGCCTGTTCGCGGAGCTTGCCCTCCTTCATGTGATAATGGAACTCGTTCCAGTCCTTGATGCGCTCAAGGGCTGGACGGTCCAGCGGCAGTTCCCGCAGATACTCGATAAATCCGGTTGGCTTTCCCATCTCGTCTTAGTTCAGAACTTGTCCCGATGTGGCAGGCTGGTTTCCAGGCCTGTCTTTTGCGAAATCGGAGCGGAATTCATTAACACGCATCGAGATCGTTTCAATTAAAATCTACAAGGGTATAGCCGTTCTGGGAGCACTGCTTCAACCTTTGATCTCCAAAAACATGCGTATTTTCGATCCAATCGACGCGAGCAGATGTCGATCGACGGCTCAGAGCAGACAATCCAAGCCGCCGGGATGCCGCGCCCTGGGAGGCGCCCCAGACGGCTGCATGATCCCGGAAAAGCTGCCAGGAACCCTGCGGCTACAAATACTCCAGAAAGCGCTGCAACTCCGCGTCCGTGTTGTAAAAGTGCGGGGAAATACGCAGGTAGTGACGGCCGGAACGGTCCGCGCGCAAGGAGGTCAGAATGCCAGCGTCCGCAAGCTTCTGCTGCAGCGCGGGCAGATCCGCTCCATCGCGGAAGAAGGAAAGGATGGCGCTGCCGTTTGTTTTGGCGGCTTCTGCCTGAAGGATTGAATAGCCCTTCTCCTGGATCGCCGGCAGGAGCCAGGACCGCTTGCGCAATAACTCATTCGCAATGCGGTCAATCCCCAACTCCAGCAACAGCTCGAAAGCGGCGTTCAAGCCGGCCAAACCGACCAGATTTGCGCTTCCCGCTTCGTAACGCCGGCTGTCCGCACGCATCACCATCTGCTCCTGCGCCACAAAATTTGGACTTCGCACATTGTGCCAGCCGTAAATCGGCGGGCGCAGTGTCTCCCAGTGGTCGCCCCGCACATAGAGAATTCCTGCCGACGTCGGACCGAGCAGCCATTTGTGCCCGTCCGCAGCCAAAAAATCCACGCACGAGACCGGTGTCGGAAAGGCGCCCACGGTTTGAATCCCATCCAGACAGAACAGAATTTCCCGCGATCGCAAAAAGGCCCCGATGGCTTCCACGTCGATCCGATATCCGCTGATGAAATGGCACGAAGCCAAGGCTACCAGCCGCGTGCGGTCATCGACCTGCTTTTCCACTTCTGCCGGGTTGATGAGGCCCAAGTCGGCCGTTTTCAGAAAACGCACTTCAACGCCCCGGTCGGCCAGAGCCATCCAAGGATATACATTCGAAGGGTAATCATCGAAATAGCAAAGGACGTTATCGCCTTTGCGCCAGGGCACACCGCTGGCCACGTAACTCAATCCCAGGGAAGTCGGCCCCACGAACGCCACCTCTTCCGGACGGCACGAAATCAGTCGGGCGGCACGCTGGCGGGCTTCGGAAAATCCCGATACCGCAAAGGCCGCTTCCTGATCGTCGATCTCCGCAAGCCTCAGATACTCGGCCATTGCTTCCGTCACCCGCCGGGGAAGCGGGCATACGCCGGCATGGGCCAGGAAAACCTTGTGGCGCGTCACCGGAAACTCGGATTGCCGCACATCTTCGTTCTTCAATAATTCGGAAATAGTCATCGTCGTCGTCTTTGTCGTCGCTCTCGATTCTTGCCGGCGTTTCGAGAACGCCTTTCTCGCCCGCCACTCTACAACCCCTGGAACGTCGCCTGCCCGAAATATCCCGCGTAAAACGAAACCACCTTGTAAGCGATGAACAGGGCCACCACCAGATAGATGACCCTCGGGCTCCAGGTGGCCAGGGCGCGCAATTGCCGCGTTCCTTCCTCCTGATAATAGACGTGGAGACGGCGCAGGGCGTCATCGAGTTGGCCGGTGATCTCGCCGGTGTTGTAGAGATGGCTGAACGTTTCGGGGAATTGCCGGCTCTCATTGACCAATTCGCCCGGCGTTCTCCCTGATTCCAGTTCCGGCCGCCAGCACGTCACGGTCCGCTCCAAAGCGGGCGAACCGCTGGCGGCGGCCGCCAGGTCCCACGCTTCGAAAATGGAAACCCCGGCCGTGATGAGCGCTTCGAGAGCCGTGGAAAGCCGGGCCAAAGCCAGGTTCCGGCGCGCCCGTCCGATGATCGGGAGCGGGCTCAGGATCGACTCCACAAAGGACCGCCATCCCTCCGCGCGTTGCGCCTGCGCGGCATAGATCGTGACGAAGCTGGCCAGATAAAGCGGTGTCAGCACCCCGAACGTCTTTAGCAAATAAGGCGCGAGTTCGCCGGTGAGAAAGAGCTGGGGAAAAGGCAGGATGAAAATTGCGAAGTGAAGCAGAAACAACGGATAGGCCGTGTCCGAAATAAGCTGGCGAATCAGCGACGCCCGTTCCTGATAGTAATCCGCGAGGAGCCTGAAGCATTCGGACAGGCGCCCGCTCATTTCGCCGGCCTGGAGCAAGGCGACGTCGAAGCGGGGGAGCCAGCCGGAAACATGTTCGAGGGCGCCGGCAAAGGTGGAGCCGTCTTTGAGATGATCGAGAAGCTCTGCGAGCGGCTTGCGGAACGATTTTGAGGGAGGGCTGCGTTGTTGGATTTGCAATGCCTGCAAAAGGCCTATGCCCGCGCTGGTCAGTTGAGAGATTTGATGGTAAAGCTCGGCGCGCCGTTGGAATTGGCCCGGCGTGATGAGCAGCGACATACCGCCCGCGCAGGCGCGCCTCAGGCCGCTACACGGTCCAGCTTGGACTTAAAGTCGCGTTTGCTGCGCAGGCCCACGATCTGGTCGGCTACCTCACCATCCTTGAACAGGAGCAGGGTTGGGATGGCGCGAATGCCGTACTGCGTGGCCAGGTTCTGTTGATCATCGATGTTGACCTTGCCGATTCTCACCTTGCCGTCGTATTCGGCAGCGAGCTCGTCGAGAATGGGCGCAATCATCTTGCAAGGGCCGCACCATTCCGCCCAGAAATCCACCAGCACCGGCACCGGCGCTTTCAGGACTTCCGCATCAAAGTTTTCCGTCGTTAGTGTCACTATGTTCGGTCCTGCCATAAATACGTAGCTATCGAAGGTTCCAAAAGGGCGGCACTCCAGCGAGGAATGGCCGCGAAACTCGTTATTTCAACGGAAGCAATAACAGAATGCTCACCACCGCGCCTAGTGCCAATACCGCGGCGGCGATGGCGAGACCGGCATCCAGGCCGGTAATCCCTCCGCCGCGAGGTGGCGCGGGACGGGGCGCGGCTCGTGACGCCGGTGCGGCGGCGGGCGCCGGGCGCGCCACTCCCGGGGGAGCGGCTGCTGTCGGCGGACGCCCAACCGGCGCGGGACCGGGCGGACGAGGAGCCGTTGCGGGACGGGGGGCTGGCGATGGTGGCGGAGGCGCCCCGGGAGTGGCAGTGGGCGCCGCCGCTGGCGGGGGGGCGCCACCGGCCGGTAACGTCGGCAACTTGATGGTTGCGGATGAAGTAGGCTTGGGCGGCAAGCTGATCCGCACAGTCTCTTTTTTCGGCTGCACCTTTCCGGTTTCCTTTTTCGGCGGCGCAGCTCCGGGCGGTGGGTTCGGTGTGTTTTCGGCCATAAACAACGTTGTTGAGCCAAGCTAGAGTTGTGCTCCGGGGGTGTCAAACCCATATTCCGGCTGAGCGCGAAGCGTCTTGGAGTGTCCACCCTCCGCAGTATTGCTACGGAGGACGGGCGGTAGTCCTCTACCGCTTTCTTTCCGGAGCGTGCTGAAGCTGATGGGCAAGATTCGCCCGTCGTCCATCCTGCGCCCAAGGCCAAAGCGCCAGAGGACTGGCGCCCGTCCGCCGTAATACTATGGAGGGCGGGCAGTCCAAGACCTGGCGGATTTTCACAACAGCCCCGGGTGAACGCGCCAGCGTTTGAAGTGCGTGGAGCTTGCTGCGCTTGCTCCCGCTTTTGGGCGGGACGCTTATCTGCGCGCGCGTTTCACGAAGCGTTCCATGCGCTCCACTGCCACTTCGATTTGGTCCAGCGCAGTTGCGAAACAGCAGCGCAAGTAACCTTCGCCGCTGGGGCCAAAGGCGCTGCCCGGCACACAGGCCACCTTCTCTTCCTCCAGCAGGCGCACGGCGAACTCTTTCGAGCTCAGGCCCGTCGCTTGAATGCTGGGAAAGGCATAAAAGGAACCCCGCGGCAAATGGCACTTGAGCCCCATCTCATTAAACGCCTTCACAATGAAGTTGCGACGCAGCCGATACTGCTCGCGCATCTCGAACGTGTCGTTTTCCCCGTACTGGATCGCCTCCAGAGCCGCCTCCTGGCTGATGATGCTGGCACAGAGCATGGAATACTGGTGAATCCGCATCATCGCCTCGATGATCTCGGCCGGGCCGCAGGCATACCCAATCCGAAATCCGGTCATGGCGTAGGCCTTCGAGAACCCGTGCAGAAACACGGTGCGATCCTTCATTCCGGGCAACGATGCGATGCTGACATGTTCGCCTTCGAACGTCAGCTCGGCGTAAATCTCGTCTGTAATGACGATCAGGTTGCGCCGCACGATGAGTTCCGCGATTCGCTCAAGTTGCGGGCGGGTCATGGTGCCACCGGTCGGATTGGTCGGAAAATTCAGCACCACCGCCTTGGTTCGCGGAGTGACGGCCCGCTCCAAAGCCGGCGCGCTGACCGCAAAACCATCTTCGGCTGTGCATGCCACTGGCACGGGCACGCCGTGACAAAGAGCAATGCTGGGCGAATAACTGACGTAACAAGGCTCATGATAGATGATCTCATCGCCCGGATTGATCAGCGCGCGCAACGCGATGTCCATCGCTTCGCTCACACCTACGGCGACCAGAATCTCGCGCTTCGGATCGTAGGAAACTCTAAAATGATCCGCGAGGCTTCGGGCAATTGCTTCCCGGAGCCGGAGCAAACCCAGGTTTGAGGTGTAGCTGGTGCGGCCTTTCTCCAGCGCATAGATGGCCGCTTCGCGGATGTGCCAGGGAGTGATGAAGTCCGGTTCGCCTACCCCGAGCGAAATGACCTCCTTCATTCCCTGGACCAGTTCAAAAAAGTCCCGGATACCCGAAGGCGGGATCGCCTGGACGTGCGCGGCAACGCTTTGGCCGGGCTGAAAGGGCGCAGACATGCCGGCCTAGGGAACGGAAAAAAGGCGGGGCGTGAAAGAAAAAAGCGGTGATGGACGAAGCACTTCTCCCGGTCCGGACCGCGGATGTCCCTATCCGCCGGGGGCAGGAGACCAGAGTGTCCTGGCCGTTTAAGCCGCGCTTCATGGCCCTGAATTGCCTATTGACTTGACCCGAGGCTTTGTTAGTTTCACCGCTCCTTTGCAGGATTTTACATGAAAACCTATTTGCCAAAGATCGATTTGGACCGGCGCCAATGGCGCGTGGTGGATGCCGACGGCGCGATCCTTGGCCGCCTGGCCGCCCAAGTGGCCAACATCTTGCGCGGAAAGGACAAAGCGGTCTTTACCCCGCATCTGGACGCGGGCGACTTCGTGGTCGTCATCAATGCCGAGAAGGTCCGGTTGACCGGGAACAAGGAAAACCAGAAGCGTTACATGTCCTATTCCGGCTGGAAGGGCGGCGAAAGGTATCGGACGGTCTCTGAAGTTCGAGCCAAACACCCGGAACGCCTCATCATGCATGCCGTCAAAGGAATGATTCCCAAGAACCGGCTGGGCCGTGTATTGCTCACGAAGCTCAAGGTTTACAAGGGCGACCAGCATCCGCACCAGGCGCAACAGCCCGCACCGGTCAAAGTCCAGAGTTGATCCTTCCCCCTTTCCCTATGGCAGAAACCACATCTCAATTCTCCGCCACCGGCCGCCGCAAGACTGCCGTGGCCCGTGTCCGCATGCGGCAGGGTTCCGGCAAGATTCTGATCAATGGGCGCCCGTTCGAAAATTACTTTCCCACCGAGACGCTGCGGGTCACGATTTCGCAGCCATTGGCCCGGACGGAAACGGCCGCCCAATTCGACCTGGACGTGAACGTCCGCGGTGGCGGCCCGAATGGTCAGGCCGGAGCGATCCGCCACGGCATAGCCCGGGCGCTTCTGAACGTGGACCCGAAGTATCGCTCCACATTGAAAGCCGAAGGGTTCCTGACGCGCGACCCGCGCATGAGGGAGCGGAAGAAGTACGGCCAGCCGGGTGCGCGCAAGCGTTTCCAATACTCGAAGCGCTAAGCCGGAATTGGATTTCACCCACCCCGCTGGCCTCGCGCTGGCGGGGTTTGTTATTTTTGGATCGGTCCATTATATGGACGCGCATAGGCAAGTTCGCCATGTGCAGGATTGTGGCGCAATGAGCGGCGTCATGTCGCAATCCGGAGCGCGGGAATTTATCCCGCTTCAACACCGGGCTGGATGGTGTTTTGTCGAAGGTTGAAGCGCACGCATCCTTGAAGTCATGGCGGCGGATC
>CAZCUL010000007.1:0-4439 GCA_964501475.1 uncultured Verrucomicrobiota bacterium
AGTGCCTATTTCCTCCGCAGGCTTTGCCGGAAGCTCTCTGGCACCCCATTGGGGTGCGTACTCGTTTCCCCACAGACCGGAGGTCTCCGCGTTGCTTCGACCTCCGGCTACCCTCTGGCAACCCTTCGGGTTGGTGCGAAGCGAAGCTTTGCACCACGCGGGCCTCTGGCCCGCAGCGCTCTGGCCGCAACAGGGTCTTTGGGAGAACCAGCGCGTTGGTCGCTTTCAAGCCGCTGCGGCTCAGGAGAGCCGCGGTCCGACCGAACCGCCGGGTTCATGCTCACAATGCAGGATTCCGAAATCTTCGAAACTCTCCAGGAACCGTACTGCGAGGTGGCTGGATTCGGACTGCGGTGGCAATCCCGCCACAGCGGGAGCGACACCTCTTTGGCTTTGTCGGTCATTGCAGAAGCCGGAGCCAAAACGCCATCGCCGGTTCGCTCTGTCGGCGCACTCCAAAACGCGTTCGTCCGGTTTATGGCCTCGATTCGCGTCGAGATTTTGGAGATTCTCACTGCCTATGAACGCAGCTATCAGCAGACTCGCTCTCGGAGCCGCCGCAACGGTTTGCGCGATGGCAGTGCCTGGCATTCCGCCCAGGGCCGCGGCAGCCGAGGCCCCGCGCGTGCAACTGTTGCGGACGCCCGGCGGCGGCATCCAGCCTCAAACCGTCGTGGACAGCGAGGGCACGGTCCACCTCATTTATTACAAGGGGGACAGCGCGAGCGGGGACATCTTCTATGTCCGGCGATCCCCGGGCGAGAAAGTGTTTTCGAGTCCCATCCAGGTGAACAGCGGGCGCGGGAGCGCGATCGCCATCGGCACCATTCGCGGGGCGCAACTGGCTGTGGGCAGAAACGGGCGCGCGCATGTCGCCTGGAACGGTCACGCTCCCAAGGGAGGCGCCTGGAGGGAGGCGCCGATGCTTTACACGCGCCTGAACGATGCAGGCTCGGGCTTCGAGCCGGAGCGCGACGTCATCACTCGGGCGCGCGGGTTGGACGGCGGCGGTTCGGTGGCTGCGGATAGCCGGGGCAATGTGTATGTTTTTTGGCACGCGCCTACGCCGGGTAAGACCAACGGCGAGGCGGGCCGTGCGCTGTTCGTGGCGCGATCCGCGGATGACGGAAAGACCTTTGGTCCTGAAAGACCGGCGATCAGCAGGCAAACCGGTGCTTGCGGCTGTTGCGGCATGAAGGCATTCGCCGACAGCCATGGGAACCTCCTGGCCCTCTACCGGGCGGCTTCGGAGAAGGTCAATCGTGATCAAGTCCTCCTCATGTCGCGCGATAGCGCGGCGGGGTTTAAAATCGCTTTCACGCACCCGTGGGAAATCGCAGCGTGTCCCATGAGCAGCGCTTCCTTTTCAGAAACCAGGGAGGGAGTGCTTGCGGCCTGGGAAACCGAGGGAGATGTCTATCTGGCGCGCGTTCATCCTCAGACATGGAAGGTCTCGAAGCCGGTCTCGCCGCCCGGAGCTGGCAAACGCAAGCATCCGGTGGCGGTGAGCAATGCGCGCGGCGAAACCCTCCTGGCATGGACTGAAGGCACCGGCTGGGCCAAAGGCGGCGCCGTGGCCTGGCAGGTTTACGATCCCGCTGGCGAACCGACGTCTGCAAAAGGCCGCGCCGATGGCGTGCCCGTCTGGAGCCTGGTGAGCGCCTTTCCCGGGCCCGATGGCGGCTTCGTGATCGTCTATTAGTGTGGCAAGTTCCATCCAGATGCGGAGAGGCACGAGCGTAAACGTTCGGGAACTGCCGCACAAATTCGTGGAGGGGCGTTGATGTTATGAGTGCAATTCCTTTCAGGCATCCTCGCGGGCGTTGTGCCTTTGCCCTTCGCCAATGGCCCATGCAAGCTTGGGCGTTTATCGCCGGATGCGTCGTGTTTTGGCCCTGGTTGGCCTCGGCTCAATTGACTGTTTCACCGGTTGCCGGGACAGGCGCTATGATTCCGCGCCCGGCCTGGACTTCTTCCCGCCTCCAGGGCTCGCCCGAAGCACCACGGCCCTTTCGGCTGAAAGAGGCTTTCCCAGCGGTCACATTTGATCAACCGGTGGACTTGTGTCCCATGCCTGGGAGCGACCGCCTTTTCATCCTCGAGCGCGCGGGCAAGCTTCTTTCCTTTCCGCATGATACCGAGCCGGCCAAGGCGGACCTGGTGCTTGATTTGCGAAGGATCGCGCCGGATTTCAAAGAAGCTTACGGCATCACGTTTCATCCCGGTTTCTCCACCAATCGCCACCTCTACGTCTGTTACGTGCGGCGGGACGGTTTGCCCGACGGAACTCGCCTGTCGCGCTTCACCGTCGGGGAAACGAATCCGCCGACGCTTGATCCGCGGACGGAAAGAATCATCCTGACCTGGCTCTCAGGCGGTCACAATGGCGGCTGCTTGAAATTTGGACCGGACGGTTACCTTTACATTTCCACCGGAGACGCCGCGGGACCGAATCCACCCGATCCATTGAACACCGGCCAGGACGTGGGCGATTTGCTGGGCTCTATTCTGCGGATTGACGTCGAGCGACCTGAATCGGGGCGCCCCTACACCATTCCGGCGGACAATCCGTTCGTGGACATGCCCGGAGCGCGGCCCGAGATTTGGGCCTACGGCTTTCGGAACCCATGGAAAATGAGTTTTGATCCCGCGAGCGGCGCGCTTTGGGTCGGCGATGTCGGATGGGAATTGTGGGAAATGATTTATCGGGTGGAACGGGGCGGCAACTATGGCTGGAGCATTGCGGAGGGCCGCCAATCAGTGAAGCCCGATGCCCCGCGCGGTCCGACTCCCATTCTGCCGCCCACGCTCGACCATCCGCATTCGGAAGCGGCGTCGATTACCGGCGGCTACGTCTATCGCGGACGCCGTTTGAAGAGTCTGGTTGGCGCCTATGTCTATGGCGATTACGAGACCGGAAAAATCTGGGCGCTCCGGCATGACGGCCAGCGAGTCGTCTGGCATCAGGAACTCGCGGACAGCCCCTACCGGATCGTCACGTTCGGTGAAGACAACGAAGGCGAGCTTTACGCGGTGGACTATGGCGGAAAACTCTTCGAACTGGAACCCAGCCCGGACATCGCCTCGCCCTCAGCCTTTCCCCGGCGCCTGAGCGAAACCGGTCTTTTTGCGTCCGTGGAAAAACACATTCCGGCGCCGGGCGTTGTTCCCTATTCTATCAACGCCGAATTATGGAACGATCAGGCGGCGGGGACCCGAATGATCGCGCTGCCGGGGACCTCCCGGGTCGAAGCGGCAAAAGAAAAGTGGGCCTTTCCATCGAACGCGGTGCTGGCCAAAACGCTTTCTCTGGAAATGATCCGCGGAAGGCCGGAGACCGCCCGCCGGATTGAGACGCAGCTTCTCCACTTCGACGGGGTGAAATGGCACGCCTACACCTACCGGTGGAACGATCAACAAAGCGACGCAGCATTGGTGGATGAGGCCGGTGACGCCGGAGTTTTTGAAATCGTCGATCCGAAAGCCCCTGGCGGCCGGCGGCGCCAGGACTGGCGCTTTCACAGCCGCGCTGAATGTCTGCGTTGCCACAATATGTGGTCGGGACCATCGCTCGCATTCAACTCCCTGCAACTGGATGTCCCCGTTGCGGCACATAACGCGCCGGAGCCGGGCGCTGCCGAACAAGAATCGGGCGGGCCCTTTGCGCGGACCTCGAACCAATTGGAGTTGCTGATCGAGTGCGGCGTCCTGAGTGGCGTGCCAAAAGGGAAGGGAGGCGCCCGGCTCACCAATCCATACGATGCCGGCGCGGACTTGCAGGAACGGGCCCGATCCTGGCTGCACGTCAATTGCGCTCATTGCCATCGAACGCATGCCGGCGGTTCGGTGCTCGCGCAAATGAACTATGACGCAACCCTGGAAAAGGCCGGCTTATTGGGCGCCCGGCCTTCGCAGGGCGCTTTCGGGATCGAAAACGCCGAGATCATTGCCGCCGGTGAGCCGGATCGCTCGGTCCTCTTCTATCGGGTTCTAACTCTCGGGCCGGGGCGGATGCCGCAGATCGGTTCCAGTATGGTGGATGTCCGCGGCAGCGCGCTCCTCCACGATTGGATCACCCGGTTGAGCAGCCGCTCTTCGATCGGCGCGGCTTCGGCGCCGAAAGAGGACGACTGGCAACCCTTGCTGGACAAACTTCGGGCAGCAGGCGACGAGAGCGAAGAGGTCGAAAGATTGATTCAGACCCTGCTGGCCTCCGTTTCCGGAGCGCTGGCGGCGGTTTCTGAGTTGGATCGGAGTGCCTTTCATCCCGCCATACATGCTTTGGTGGTGCGGGCGGGAACGGAACATCCCGACCCGTTGCTGCGAGGCCTGTTCGACCGCTTCCTTCCGGACGAAGAACGCGTGGCAAAGCTCGGGCTGGCCGTGCAGGCAGAAACGATTCTGTCGCTTCGGGGCGATCCGGCGCGGGGACGGGCCCT
>CAZCUL010000008.1:0-4956 GCA_964501475.1 uncultured Verrucomicrobiota bacterium
GTGGCAGCGCAGGTTGGTTTCATCCTCGAACTTCTTGATGTAATAACGGTCGCTCCGCGCATAAAGCCGCCAATCCAGATAACGGAAATCGTCTCCGGGAGAATATTGGCGGTACTCGGTAAACTCGACGCTAAAGCCGTGATAAGGACTTCGATGGAGGCCGTTCCAGAAACCTTGCACCACCACCTTGGCGCGCAGCTCGAGGTTCTTGATCGACATGAGCGCCCGCGGATCGATGAACTGGGCGGACTCGAGGCGCGGTGCGGCCTCTGAGGGCGGAGAAGCTTTGCCGGGGTCGGCAGAATCAAGGGCAGGCATCGGCTGTGGTGGAAGGTTTCAAAAAATAGTTGCGCTGCTTTTCGCTGGCAGGCATGCCGAGCTTTTCCATGACTTGCAGCATGTCTTCCCACACCCGGCGCTTTTCGCTCAACGCCTGATTGCGCAACAGATAGGCCGGATGATAAGTGGGCATGAGCGGCGTGTCGCGATAGGACCGCCAATGGCCGCGCAAACGGGTGATGCCTTCGCTTTTGCCGAGCAGACCTTCGATGGCGGTGGCCCCGAGCCCGACCAGCACTTTGGGGCGAATCAGATCAATCTGGGCATGAAGATACGGAATGCAGGTGCGCATTTCTTCAGGTGTGGGTTTGCGGTTGCCCGCCGATTGGCCAGGGGTATCCGGGCGGCATTTGAGAATGTTCGCGATATAAACGGAATCGCGGCTCAAACCCATGGTCTGGATGATCCGGGTCAGGAGTTGTCCGGCCTTGCCCACAAACGGTTCGCCGGCCTCATCTTCGTCCATGCCGGGAGCTTCCCCTACGAACATCAGGTCAGCATCGATGTTTCCGACTCCGAACACGACATTTTTGCGCGAACTGGCCAGGTGCGGGCATTTGACGCAAACCATGGCGCGCTCCCGCAAGTCCGCCATGGCTGAAACCTTGGCCGCGCCCGCGAGCGGTTGAGACGTTTTGAAAAGCTCGGCAGCGCCCGCTGAAGAACTCTCCGGCGAAGACACGGAAGGGATGGGAGCTGCCGTCGATGCTGTTGAAGTTTGGAAAACCTCGTCTGCCGGAGGCGCCGGTGAGCGAGGCCCGGGCGTGGACAGAGCCTCCAAGGTTTCAGTCGAAACCGAAACGAATGCCTGTCCATCGCGCTTCAATTGCTCCAGATAAGCAATGGTGCCGTCCAGAAGTTGTTCAAAGGAATCCGACATCGGCCGCATTCTACGGAAGAGACTTCGGGACGCACGGATTTATTTTCGTTGGGCGCCCGCCGGGCTGATTTCGAAGAGCGTGTTGCCCAAATCAGCGAAGATCGATTGGGACCGCGGCTCTGTGAGCCGCGGCAACGTGGGAATGCAAAGAATGCCCTTGATGATTCCTCTCGCTCCAGTCGTTGCCAGGCTGCTGCGGGTCACAGACTGTCACAGACCCGTGCTCCATTCGGCTTGAGCAACACGCCCTCGAAGCCGCGCCGATGCCGGGCTATTCCCGGGTAATCGTCTCGTCGAGGTTTAAAAGTGCCCGACTGACCATTGCCCAAGCAGCCACCTTGTGAATGTTTGCTTCGGCGGGAACTGTTTTCGGATCGGCAAGCGCCACTTGCAGGGCCGCTGCCGTCCGATCTTCGAAATGCTGATATTGCTCCTCCCAGAAGTTGAGGATCGATTTAAGTTCGGAACCGGTCGGCTCACGGCCGGTGCAAAGCCGGAACGCGAATCTCGCTCGGCTGTGATTATCTTCGCCGCCTTCGCGATAGACCCGCAGCCCCATCGCCTGCGCCGCTTCGACAAACGTCTGCTCGTTCAATGTGGTCAAGGCTTGCAACGGCGTATTCGAGCGGGTGCGGCGGGTGCAGGATGTATCCGCGGGCGGCGCGTCGAACACCAGCAGAGCAGGGAAGGGAAGGGAGCGTTTCCAGAAGGTGTACATGCCGCGCCGGTATCGATCCTCGCCGGTGCTGGCCGGCCAGGAAAAGCCCCCATAGACGGTGTCGGCCACGTTGCCCGGAATGGGCGGGCGCACGCTGGGCCCGCCCACCTTTGGGCTTAACAGCCCGCTGGCCGCGAGGGCGATGTCATGGATGATCTCCGCTTCCACGCGGAATCGCGGCCCGCGCGCCAGCAACCGATTATAGGGGTCACTTGCGAGAAGCTCGGCGGGAATGCGCGATGATTGCCGGTAAGTGGCCGAATGGGTGATTAACCGGTGCATTTCCTTAAAACTCCAACCTCGATCCATGAATTCGCAGGCGAGCCAATCCAGCAACTCCGGATGTGAGGGGTCTTCGCAACGGGTTCCAAAATCCTCCGGCGTGGTCACCAGTCCTTCGCCAAAATAAGCCTGCCAAATCCGGTTCACGATCACGCGCGCGGTGGTCGGATTGCGCCGATCCACGATCCATTGGGCGAAGCCGAGCCGATTCCGCGGAGCGCCTTCCGGGAACGGATTCAGCACAGCGGGCACGCCAGGCTCGACCTCGTCACCCGGCTGTTGCCAATCGCCCCGTTTGAAGATGCGCGTCGGCCGCGGCTGGTCGCGTTCCTGCAACGCCAGAGTCGTGGCGGCATATACCCAATTGGTCAACACGTCATCAATCTGTTTGTTGACCTGAGCCAGGGCCGGGTCGTGGTGGCGAAAGACGTTGAACAGTTCGCGCTGCTGATCGAGGGAGCGACGCTCGGCCGAAATCGCGAGCAACTCCCGCTCGGTTGGCGCCAGCGGATCCACGGCCAGTGGCGCCGGCTGCGTAGTGGCGCTCAGCCGGAATCGGCCGAGCGCGTGGCAGTCCAGACCGCTCTCCTTGTCCAGGGCACCGCTGTGACCGTCGCCGTTGGAGTGCTTTTGATAGAGGGTAAACTTGAGCTGCGTGCCTCCCGGAAAACCAGTGATGGGTTCTTCGCATTCGAAGACCGCCCGATGTTCGGAATTCCGCCGGACCGGAACAGTCGCCGTTGTCCAGCCTCCCTTCTCGGTGTTGCCGTCAATGGCGGTGCTGACGCCGAAACCCGGAGCTTCCATGTCCGCAAGCGCGCGGCTGAACTTCACCTGATTAGTAACGGTGGGATTGGTCAAAGCGTAGCTTTCGCAGGTGAACTCCTTCAGCAGAAAACTCCCCCGAGCGACCAGCCCGGGTCCGCCGTAGGGCAGGTTGGGGTGCAAGAGCGCCTCCAGACGAAATCCGGTGATGTTCGTGAGTTGCGTGTCCACCCAGACGTGAATCACCGCGCCCGGTTTGACATCGCCGCCACCGAGCAGCGAGTCATCCGGCAACTTTTCGTATTTGGTGGCGAAGTTGTGCCACTCCCTCGGAGCGAGAACGCTCCAGGTCCCTTGACTTGCCGCGGCGCGCCTCTCCCAATCGGCCATCCGCTCAGCCAGGCCGGTCGTTTCGCGTATTGCCTTGTCCTCAATCTCCCGGGCCTGCTTTAAGACCGCCTCCCGCTTCCGCGTCTCTTCCGCGGTGGGCACTTCGATGAATGGCTCGTGGTCGTTGTTCAGGAAGGCAAAGAGCTCGAAGTATTCCTTCTGGGAGATCGGATCATATTTGTGATCGTGGCATTGCGCGCAAGCGATGGTCAGTCCCAGCCAGGCCTTGCCCACCGCATCGATCCGGTCGATGAGCGCCTCGACTCGAAACTGCTCCGGCTCGATGCCGCCCTCCTGGTTCAACATCGAATTGCGCAGGAAACCGGTCGCGATACGTTGTTCGAGCGTCGGGTTCGGCAAAAGGTCCCCGGCGAGTTGCTCGATGCTGAACCGGTCAAAGGTCAAATCCCGGTTGAATGCCCGGATGACATAGTCGCGATACGGCCAGATGGAGCGCGCTGCGTCCTTCTCGAAGCCGTTGGAGTCGGCGTACCTCGCCGCATCCAGCCAATGCCGGCCCCAGCGTTCGCCATATTGCGGCGAAGCGAGCAGACGTTCCACAAGTTCCGTGTAAGCTTCGGGGCTGGTGTCTTCGAGAAAGCGGTCGATGTCGTGAATCGTCGGTGGCAGGCCGGTGAGGTCGAGGCTCAAGCGGCGAATCAGCGTTTCGCGAGTCGCTTCGGGAGATGGATGCAACCCTTCCTTCTCCAGCCGCGCCAGCACAAAGGCATCGATGGGCGTGCGAACCCAGCCTGGATCCTTCACTTCCCGGAGCGCCGGCTTCACAGGCGCCCGGAACGCCCAATGATTTGTCGCGGCCCCTGCCGCGAAGGACGAGGCAGCCGGGAACAGTGCCACGACCGTGAGCAAAGCCGCGAACAGGGAGCAGGGCGCCTGATGCGCTCTCAGCCTTTTCAGTTTACCGAATTCTGGCAGCATGATTTGCGACCATCACTCTACAAATAACCCAGGAAATCGCCATGTGTTTTCTGATGCGCCCTGGCGCCTCGACGTCGGGGTAGGGTTCTGAACCTACTGTTTGGAAGGGTTGAGGCGTCAATCTCCGTCCGGGACTTGGCGTGCACGATAGAATTTCTGTGGCGCATTTGTCAGCGAGTCAGTCGTCCGCACAAAACCGTCATCCTCCACTTCCTCGCGGTAGAACCACGACCAGTTTTGGAAGTCGGTCGAACTTTCAATGAGAAAGAGCGAAGACAGATTCGCTTCCAGGATCAATTCCACGTCGCCGTCGCCCGTTGAGGAAATCGAGAGCACAGGATCGATCGGCAGATGCCTCACGTCATACAAGATACGGCCCGCCGCATTTTCCTTTCCAGCAATGGCGATACGGTAGGTAACTCCCGCCTCCGCCTCGAACGTGACCGCGCTCGAGCGGTTGGTGCCATCATCGTCGTTCGCAGCCACCAGGGTCAGATTGGTCAAAGTGTCTCCTGTGTAAACGGCCAGCACGGTATCGAAATCGCTTCCGTGCAATGACGCTTGCGCGCGGCGCGAGACGGTCGAAGTCCAGGCAGCCCAGACCGTGCGCCCGCCAGAAGAGCTGGCATGGTTTGGTTCACCC
>CAZCUL010000009.1:0-2871 GCA_964501475.1 uncultured Verrucomicrobiota bacterium
CAAGCCCTGAAGATCGGATTGCAGGAAATTGGCTTTTCCGACCACAGCCCGATGGCCCGGGATGATTTCGACGATTGGCGGATGCGGCGGGACGAACTCGATTCCTACGTGGAAAAGGTCGAGAAAGCGCGGCGGGACCATCCCCAACTCACGATCAAGCTTGCCCTCGAAATGGATTATCTGCCGGGTCATGAAGAGTGGATTCGCGAGATCGCAGCGCGGCATCCGTGGGACTACTTGATCGGATCGGTTCATTACGTCCTCGATGATTGGGACTTTGATAACCCGCAAAAGATCGCCCGCTGGCAGGAGCACGACCCGGGCGAGATATGGAGCGACTATTTTGAACGACTGATTCGCGCCGCCGAATCGGGCCTGTTCCAAATCCTCGGGCATATGGACCTCTGCAAAAAGTTCGGGTTCCATCCCAAAGCCGACTGCACCCCGCTCTTCCGGCGCGCTCTGGAAGCTGCCAAAAAGTCGAACATGGCGATGGAGTTGAACACGGCCGGCCTCCGCAAGCAATGCCGCGAGATTTATCCGGCCGCCCGCATCGTGGAAATGGCTGCGGAACTGGATTTGCCCATCACTTTCGGCTCAGATGCGCACGCTGTCGCCGAAGTAGGCTGGCATTTCGATGAGGCCGCGGCATTGGCAAAGCGTGCGGGATACAGTCATTGGTGCCGGTTTAGCGGCAAAGGGCGGGAGCAGGTAAGACTCTAGAACTCCTCTTACCTCCTCTTACAACACGGCTTAATTGCCTGCCGCTTGCCTGGGCTTTTCGGGCGGCAAAGGTTCGATTGTTGCGCCGCCCAAAACCTCCTCCCATCTGAATGGCCGGCGGACCAGCAAGCCGTCGCCCGCGCGATAAATCTCGAGCGTCACTTTGGGTTCGGCGCCGGTCGTATCGATGTCGAAGATGCAATAGAGTCTGCCCTCGATGAATTTCAGGAACATTTCCGGCAGATTCTTCGTTTTCGCATTCGAGCTTCCGAAAGGTCCGGAGGTGACTTCAATAAACTTCCCCAAAACCTGATAGGCCGCGGCAAAGTGACGGTCGCCCGAGATGAGAATGACCCCCGTGATGCCGTTTTCCTGAATGAAATTCAAAATCTCATCGCGCTCCCGCCGGAAGCTGATCCAGCAGTCGCTCGTGCTGCTGCTTTGCCATTCGCTTCCCGAGGCAATGATTTTCACCGGCGCCTGCGAAGCCAGCAATTTGCGTTTTAGCCAGGCCAGTTGCGCCTCGCCCAGCATGGTGCGATTCGGGGCATTCGTCAGCTTGTTCGGCGTCCGGTAATAACGGCCATCGAGCATGAAGAAATCGACATTGTTTCGAGTGAACTTGTAATACACGCCCGGATGGTCCGGCTGGCCGTAAGCGGGATTTGCCCAGAATTCCTTGAAGGTTTGGAGAGACCGTTCCTTGCCACTCAAGGTGCCGTCGCTGTTGTCCGGGCCATAATCATGGTCGTCCCAAATGGCGTAGACAGGCGTGCTTTCGCTGATGTCGCGAAAACCCGCCACGCTGCGGTGGCTGTAATAGGCCGGTCGCTGGACTTCAGGCTTGGACGAGTTGGCGTAGTGGTTGTCGCCCAGCATCAGCACCATATCGAAATTGGTGCGGGTCAAGTCGCCCCACGAGGCCGCGGCGTTGTAACCGTGATATCCCAGGCACGAGATGAACGCAAAGCGGACCCGGCCCTCGCTTCCTTCCGCCGCCGGCGTGCTAAATGAGGGGTAAGGCCGATTCATCACGCGTTTCCCGCCCAACACCAGGCAATAATAATAGCGCTGCTCCGGTTCGAGATCGGGAATCAACACCGTGCCCATGAAATCGCTGTCAGCATCCAAAACCGGCCCTTTGACCCGCCGGCTGTCAGCCAAATTCTCGTCCGAACTCACCAAAACAGATAAACGCGTTTTGCCGGACGCCTTCGCCCAGATGCGCGCGTTGGTGGAAGTGGTATGCCCCACCATCGGTCCCAGTTGCAAATAAGGCCGCTCCTTTGCGGAAGCGAAAAGGCTGAGGCCAATGGGGCGTTCACTGCGTGGACCGCTAAAGGCCGCGCCCTGGATTTCACCAACAAACATGCCGCCAGCCAGCCAGCCGGCGATAAGGCCGCCAAATGCTTTGAGCGAGAAAAAACGCATAAGCCATTTTGGAGTCTGGACCCTCAATTCGTCAACCACCGCTCCCACAAGCCCGCAATTCTCTTTTTGCGTGCTGTTCCCAGCCGCGGCGCGCCGGACTCCACAGCGTCTTTGGCATTCGCGGACGCGGCGGGGGAGAGCCGCAGTCAGGGCAGAGGTGCCTGCTTTACAGGCGCACAAGGGGCCAAAGAGCACCCTCTGGAGGAACGCCTGCGTGGGATTTTCCGACCAGCGTCGTAGTTCAAAGTGAAAGCGCTCGACGTTGAAAGGCGCTCGGGCGGATACTGAACGACAAACCGCAATCCTATGAATGCCCTGATGCTAAAAATCGCTGTCCTTTTCTCGCTGGGATGCCTCCTGCCCCCCGCCTTTGCTCAATCTGTTGCCTTCCAGACGGGAAAAGGCCGGCAGCAGATTCATTCAAAGCTGCAACAAATCACTCTGGATGAGGTGGCTTACGACGGCCTGCCGCTGAGCGAAGTGGTTCGCGCCCTGGATGCGGAGGCGAAAAAACGGGACCCGGCAAACGGCGGGATCAATTTCATGATCGTCGATTCCGTCGATCCGGCAGTACCTACCGATCCCGCTACTGGTTTGCCGGCCGCAGGGGAGCCGGTGGACGTCGGCAGCGTAGCTATCAACATCCAGCTCCCGCTCAAAAACATCACCCTCTACGAAGCCCTGGAAGCGATCGTCAAAGCGGCCGATCAGCCCATC
>CAZCUL010000010.1:0-11800 GCA_964501475.1 uncultured Verrucomicrobiota bacterium
GCAGGGGTGGCAGGGCAGCCGGTGGTCGGCGGAAAACGGCAAAACTTATAGCAACGGCCCCATGAGCCAGGATTACGGAAGCAGGGTCAATGATTCCGCTGAGGATCGTTCAGCGGAAATGCCCGTCCACCCGCTGTTGCAGCATTTCCGGCCGCTGTCATTTGTGCTTTTCCTGGGGGTGGGACTCTGCTTTGCGGCGTTCTTCATGATCCGCAATTACGAGGACCGGCGCGAGCAGGAAGCCTTTGCGGTCCTGGCGCAGAGACCCGCCCAGGAGCTCGAACGCCAGGCCGACCGTGTTCTGGAAGTGCTGCTTTCGGTCGGGCATTTCTATGCCGCCAGCCAAAGGGTGCAGCAGAACGAGTTTCGGGAGTTCGTCAGCGGCCTCTTGCAGCGGCATCCGGAGATTCAGGCTTTGGAATGGGTGCCGCGCATCCATCACGCCGCCCGCCAGGCCTTCGAGCAGACCAATACCATTCCCATGGTCGAGAGGACGGCGACGGGTGAGATGGTTCCGGCGGAAGCGGCTTCCGAGTATTTTCCGATCCGTTTTCTGGAGCCCTACATGCAAAACGAACAGGTCATGGGCATGAACTACGCCGCAAGCCAGCTTTTCCTGGAGGCGATGGAAAGAGCCCGCGACAGCAACGCGCCGGTGGCCACCGCCCGGACGAAATTGTGGCGAGCGAAAGGCGGCGAGGCTTATGGCTGCATTGTCTTTTTGCCCGTCTATACCAACGGAACCACGCTGTTGACGGTGGAAGACAGGCGGCTGCATTTGGCGGGATTTGTGACAGCGGTTCTGGACTTGAGCAAATACGTGCAGACAGCCTTCGATACCATCAGTGCTGCGGCGGTGGACCTGCAACTGTTGGATGTGACCGTGCCGGTCCAGCCGGAGGTTTTGGGCGGGAAGCTTTCGGGCGAAGCCGATAGTCCGGCAGTGCATCTGCCCTGGAAGGAAGAGGCCGGTGGAGATCTTCAGGAAGTGATTCGGTTCGATTTTGCCGGACGTCAGTGGAACGTCATCTGTCGCCCGGCCTCGAAGTTCGCCAGCCGGATCGATTGGGAATCCTGGGCGGTGCTGATCGGCGGTTTGCTATTGACCGGCCTCTTTTGCATCTACCTTTACACCATCCTGAGCCGTTCCGCGCAAATCGAACGGATCGTCAACGTGCGCACGCGGGAACTGGCCGAGACCAACGTCCGCCTCCATAATGAAATCGCGGAGCGCTCCCGGGCGCAGGAGGCCATCACTCGCAGCGAGGCGCGGTTGCAGGCCATCCTCGATAATTCCTCGGCTGTCATTTATCTGAAGGACCTCGAAGGCAAGTACCTCCTGGTGAACCGTGAATTTGAAACCCTTTTCCACGTCAGTCGTGACAAGGTCAGGAGCAAAACCGACTATGATTTGTTTCCAAAAGCGATGGCGGATGCTTTTCGGGCCAACGACCGGAAGGCCATCGAAGCCGGCGAGCCTGTGGAATTTGAGGAGGTCGCGCCCGTGGATGGGGCGCCGCACACCTACATCTCGATCAAATTTCCATTGTTCGGCGCTGAAAATAAGCCGAACGCGCTTTGCGGTATTTCCACTGATATCACGGAGCGCAAGGCCGCCGAACAGGCGCTCAAGGATTCGGAGGCTCTCTACCATTCCCTGGTCGAGACGCTGCCCATGAGTGTCTTCCGCAAGGACCTTCGCGGCCGGGTTACCTTTGGCAACCTGCGTTACTGCCAGACTCTGGACCGTCCGGTGCAGGAGATCATTGGCAAATCCGACTTTGATCTTTTCCCCAGGGAATTGGCCGAGAAATACGTCAGCGACGATCAGAAGGTCATCGAGAGCAGACAGGTGTTTGAAGATGTCGAGGAGCACCAGACGCCGGACGGCAAAACACTTTACGTGCATGTGCTCAAGGCGCCGGTCCTGGACGCCCAGGGAAACATCGTCGGCGTGCAAGTCATGTTTTGGGATGTGACGGCCCGCAAACGTGCCGAGGAGGAGCTCGAGCGAACCGCGGCGGACCTGGCGCGTTCGAACCGCGAGCTGGAGCTTTTCGCCTATGTGGCGTCTCACGACTTGCAGGAGCCGTTAAGAATGATCGCCAGTTACACCCAGCTCCTTGCCAGGCGTTACAAGGACAAGCTGGACAGCGAGGCGGAGGAGTTCATTGAGTTTGCCGTCGATGGCGCGGTCCGCATGCAAAAGCTCATCAACGATCTGCTGACCTATTCCCGGGTGGGCACGCGGGGAAAGCCGTTCGAACCGACCCATTGTGAAAAGGTCCTGGAGAACGCCTTAACCAACTTGAAAATTGCCATCGAGGAAAGCCAGGCCGTGATCACACACGACCCCTTGCCAACCCTGCGGGCCGACAGCGGTCAACTGACGCAGCTCTTCCAAAACCTGATCGGAAACGCCATCAAGTTTCGCGGAGAGCGGAGCCCGCGCATTCATCTGCACGCCGAACGGCGGGATGGCGAGTGGATTTTCTCCGTGGCCGACAATGGGATTGGCATCGAGCCGCAATATTTCGAGCGCATTTTTACGATCTTCCAGCGACTGCACACCCAAAGGGAGTATTCCGGCACTGGCATCGGGCTGGCCGTGTGCAAAAAGATTGTGGAACGGCATGGCGGCCGCATTTGGGTCGAGTCCAAGCCTGGTCACGGCTCGACATTTTATTTCAGCCTGCCCGTATGAGCGCCCGCCGCTATCAGGGCGGCATGGGCGGTCGATTCGCCAGGATATTCTTCAATCCACGCACCAGCCGGCCAATCCCTTCGGCTGCCCTGTCCGGTTGTAACGCTCCATAGGCCACGCGCAGGTAACAGCCTTTTTCGATCCCAAAGGCGCTTCCTGGAATGACCGCGATTTGATGCTCGCGGATGAGACGCTCCACGATATCGAGGTCGCGCTGCCCGGCAGGCAGGCGAATCAGGAAATAGAATGCGCCATTCGTCTGCGGCACGGCGCACAGGTCCGACAATTCCTGCAGCGCATTCAGGACAATACAGCGGACCCTGCCGATGCCTTCGAGCTTTTCGCGGCAAAAGCTCAATCCGGCCCGCAAAGCGCCCACTGCCGCAAACTGGGAGATGACCGGAGGGCAAATCAGAATGGTGTCCTGGATTTTCTTTACGGCCACGAAGAGACTTTCGGGAATGACCATATAACCAATCCGCCAGCTAGCGAACCCATAGGCCTTCGACAGGGAGAACAGGCAGATGGTGTGCGATCCGGCGCCTTCAATCGATCCCGGTGAAAAATGGCGCGCTCCGTCGTAAAGGAAGTATTCGTAGGCTTCGTCGTGAATATGATAGAGGCCCCGATCTCGACACAAGCTGTTCACCGCCCGCACGCCGGCTTCCGAATAAACCGCTCCGGTGGGATTGTTCGGTGAAATGGTGACAATAGCGCGGGTTCGGCGCGTGATGGCGTCGCTAACGGCCTCAGGTTGGAGCTGATAATCGGCGTCGGTCGGGACCAGAACCGGCTTGCAGCCCGCGATTGTCACGGCCATCTCGTGATTGAAATAGCACGGGCTCTGAAGAATCACTTCATCGCCGGGATCGGCAATGGCCAAAATCGCATTCATAAATGCCATATTGCCGCCGGCGGTCACGACGACCTGCGCCTCCGGGGAGAGCTTGATGCGGTTTTCAGAAGCAAGTTTGGCCTGCAGCACTTCCAGAAGCTGCGGCAGGCCCTGAACTGGTTTGTATTTGTGGTTTTCAGGTTCAGCAAGGAAGGCGGCAATCTGATCGAGCGCCTGCTGAGGCGGTTTGTAACCCACCACTCCTTGCCCGAGCGAGATGGTTCCCGGATTGTTGCGAATGAGCTCGGCAACCACCGGGATGATCGGCGATTGAACGGACTGCATGCGGAGGGATTCGCGCATAGCCGGGCGGACAGAATGCCAGTGCAGGAAGAATTAGCCAAAGAGGATTTGGAGACGTGACAACAATTCAGGAGATGCTCTCCGCCGGGGCGGTGGCTCGAATCGCCGGCTGAACTCCGGTCACGGGACGGGACGGCAGCCAAGTGCGCCAGCCTTCCTTCAATTCAAGCCAACCCCAGCCTGCCAGCGCCTTTAGAATCGGCCAGACCGAGACTGGCGAGAAAGTGAATCCCGGAAACATAAAGCGCCGGTCATGATTTCTCCGCCCCAGTTTGCCCCGCGCCCGGCGGGCCACTGCAATCCGGGCGAACCTGCGATTGTAGGTGCGCATCAGATGATACACCGGGACGGAAGGGGCATTGGAGAAAACGGGGGTCCGCAGGGCTTTTGCGCCCATCTTGAACGGCTGGGAAGCCACTCCGAGGTAGTAGAGACCCAAGTCCATGAGGAAGGCAAGCCGCATGAGATCGAAGTCTGCCATGTATTGATACTTGTCCTTGTAAATGGCGTTGAACCACCGGTGGTAGCTCCGGGCGAAGGCCCGATTATGCCGTTCCACCGCCTGCGCAATCCCTTCACCTCGCCGCTCGGCCAAAATGAGTTCCGCAGCCGAACAGGCCGTGAACGAAATCCAGTCCATGCCGGGGCTGTAAAAAGGATCCAGAAACCCCGCGGCATCGCCTACCAGAACAAATCCGTCGCCGGCAGAAGTCGTGCAGGAGTAGGGGAGGTTGCGGCGCCAGTGAACGTCGCCTTCAATCCATTGTGCATCGTGCAATAACTCGCGCCCGGCCGGGTGCCGGCAGAGAAACTCCTTCAACCGCTCCCCAAGACCGCCTTGCTCGGGCCAATCCACGAGGCGTTGGTCGAACACCACACCCACGCTGACATCGCCGCCTTTGAGCGGGATCAGCCACGCCCACCACCCATCTCCCATGATATGATTTGTGGCGGTATGGCGCAGACCATAACAGGAGCCTGCCCAGGCGGGATATTTTTGAGCGAGGTCGAGCCCGTCCAAATCTTTGACCCCTCGCCAGCGCGACCAGACGGCCGCGGTGGGATGGTCGGTATTGGCAGTCCACCAGCCATTCTGGCGGGCGAGGAAGGCAGCCACGCCCGAGGCATCAATAACCCAGCGCGCTTGAATCGAGCGGGAGGCATTCGCCTGCCGGATTTGAAGATTTTGAGGCCCTCCCGGAACAAGGTCCACTTTCGTCACGGTGGCCGGCCGTATTACTTCAGCCCCCAGGGCGCCAGCCCGGCCGAGGACTTCTTCATCCAAAACGGCACGATCCACCTGATAAGCAGGAATCCGCACCGTATAAAGGCCGCCAATCTCACCGCATTGGGCGATGTTCTGGCAACGCTCATTCGCGAACCAGAAACGAAGGCCCTGCTTCATGAGATGGCTTTGATTCAGGTGCTGCGTCAAACCAAGGACTCGGCTCAGAAAATAGGTGCTGACCTCGACCGTTGCCTCTCCAACGCGCCGGCCAAAGGCGGATGATTTCTCGATGATGAGAATACGCAGGCCCGGATTCTGCCGGAGAAGCAGATGGGCGCAGGCGGCCCCGGAGAGGGCCCCTCCAATAATGGCTGCGTCGTAAACGTCGCCTTCTGCCGCTTTGGCCTGCACAAGAGCCTAATCCACGCGGCTGATTTTGAGATCGTTCTTCACAACCTTGCCGTCCTCGGCGGAAACATGGACTTCACCAATATCCACCGACTTCTCCGGTTGGCGAAGCCTCTGCGCCCACAACGTGACCTTCCACACCGGTTGGTCGTTGTCGCCACGCTCAAGCTTCAATCGCGTAGCTGTGAGAGTGAGGTTCTTGAGGAGCGGTTCCTCTTTAGCGATTTCGATGGCGCGATCCGAATCAACCTTGAGCTTTTCCCGATCCAGCTCTTTATGCCCGCCGAAGATCGGTTCGAGGAGCCGGGCGGGCCGTTTCACGGACAGTTTCTTGCCTGCGCCGAATTTCACTTCCGTCGCTTTGGCGGTGGCGTCCGGATCGAAGAAAACGATATACCAGATGTTTGGCGTCAGGCTGCCCACAGATTTTTCCGAGCGGATCTGGACGACGCGACCCTTGGCATCTTCGCCCACATGGCGGTTTCCCTCCTCAATGAGTTCGAAGGCGGTGGGTTCCTCATCCGCCTTCGCCAGTGACAGCGTTGCCGCCGCGAAAAGGCACAGAAACAGACTACGCAAAAAACTCGATGCTCTCAATTTCATGGCAATGACACTAAATGACGCACGAATCGCCGACAACCTCGAAAACGGCGCGGGCCGACGCGGTGCGTGATGCCCGGGTGATGCCCAGGTGCAGATTGAGTTGCCACAGATCGCAGCCGGTTCTACGTTGCGCCTGGCAGGAATTGGTCGCGGCAGAGCGCCAACGCCTGTTTACAATCTGATGATCTCTTTACCCACTGTTCTCTTGCGTCCCGGGGAGGCGCCGCGCCTGTTGGCAGGACATCCCTGGGTTTATCAGGGAGCCGTGCTGCGCATGACTGCTCCGGTTGCCGACGGGCAGGTCATTCAGGTGCGTGATCACCGGCAACGATTTCTCGGTATCGGCTTTTACAATTCGAAATCGAAAATTGCCGTGCGCCTGATTGCGCGACAGCGAATCGAGGTAAATCGAGATTTCTTTGAACAACGCTTCCGGGAGGCCCTGGCCATGCGTCAACGGCGGATGCCGCACGCGACATCGTTCCGTGTAGTGAATTCCGAGAGCGATTTCCTGAGCGGATTGATTGTGGACAAGTATCAAGACGTGCTGGTGTTACAGATTTCCGCCCTGGGAATGGAACAACGCAAGGAGGAGATCGTAGCGGCCCTTGCCGCCGTCTTGTCGCCGCGGGCCATCGTCGAGCGAAGCGATGGAGCCAGCCGCCGATTCGAAGGGCTGCCCGATCGCAGCGGTGTCCTGGCAGGTTCAGTGGAGCGTGAGTGTGTGGTGGATTTGAACGGGCTGCAATTGCGCACGGACCTTTTGGCCGGGCACAAGACAGGTCTGTACCTTGATCAACAGATTAATTACCAACATGTCTCGGAAATCGTCCTGGAAAAATTGCGAGGGACCAGCCTTGTCCACGTGCTGGACTGTTTCAGTTTTGGCGGTGGCTTTGCACTGCATGCCGCGCGGGCCGGCGCCAGTCACACCCTGGGGATCGAGCAAAGCGCAGAAGCCGTCGCAATCGCCACCGGGAACGCAGCGAAGAACGGATTATCCAGCCGATGCTCGTTCGAGACAGCGAACGTCTTTGACTGGTTGAAGGCGCAGACTACAGCCGGACCGCACGAGCAAATCATCCCGCGATTTGATCTCATCATCCTCGACCCTCCATCCTTCACGCGCACCCGTGCTGCGGTGCCGGACGCGTTGCGCGGCTACAAGGAGATTCATTTGAGAGCCTTGAAACTGCTCAAGCCTGGCGGCACGCTGGCCACGTTCTGTTGCTCGCATCATGTGGACGGAAAGTTGTTCGAGCAGGTCATCATGGACGCCGCCTGCGATGCGCGACGAATTCTGCGGCGGGTGGCTGCCTACAGTCAGGCGCCAGACCATCCGGTCTTACCGGCCATTCCCGAAACGGAGTATTTGAAGGGATTCGCATTCGAAGTGGTGGAGTGGTAGCGGCAATTTTTGCGTCTTCGGCACGAAAGGCGTGCAGACTGTTCCGCGCGTGTAAACTTCCTGATTTCAGAGACTGATGACGGACCGGCCCCTGCTTCTGTGAGAGTCAGGCGGGCTTGGACGTTCCGCCCAAGTGCCTCTGGTGCTGGCACAAACCCGCTTCCGGAAGCCTCGCTCGTGAGGCTGGCAAAAACTGCCTTGGCATCTGTCGTGCTGAACAGCGCGCGTATGGGATTGCCATTTACCAGGAGCGCCGGGAGAAAGCGCGACCAGGTCATAGCCGTCGATTTCGGCGGACGGACAACCAAGGCCGTGCAAATGCAGCGGCGCGACGGGAAATTTGCGCTGCTGGATTATGCAATGGTCGAAACCCCGGTCTGGGAAAAGGGGGCGACGACCGAGCAGATCGCGGAGCACCTCAAGAAGGTGACAAATCAACTGAGCCACGGCAAATCGCGGTTTGTCACGGTCGCGCTGGGTGTGAATGAAACGCACTTTCGACAGGTAGAAGTGCCGTTGATGCCGCTTTCGGACCTTCGTCTGATGTTGAAGTTCAATTCGAAGACCTATCTTCAGCAAGACCTGGCCGACCACGTTTTCGATTGTTTTTACGTGGCTCCGAAGCTTGTCAAGGCTCCGGAGGGTGGAAGCAAAGCGCCATCGGCGACCGGATCTCAGAAGCACAAGGCGCTCGTAGGCGGCGCGCGGAAACAACTCGTGGAGAGCTGGCAGGCGGCCATTCGCGCGGCCGGGCTCGTTCCCGATCAGGTGGTGCCGGGTTTGATCGGCCCTGTGAACGCCTTTGAAATAGCCGAGCCGGAAATTTTCGCCAAAGAGACTGTGGCGCTGATCGATTTCGGATTCAAAAGCACAAGCATCACCATTCTCGAGGCAGGCGAGATCATGCTGAATCGCGTGGTCGGAATCGGTGGAGACCGTCTCACGACCGGCCTGGCCGAAGCCATGAACATCAGCTATGCGGAGGCCGAAGGGATCAAGGTCGGCATTCCAACCGAGGTGCAGTCAAACCTCGAGTTGGTCATTAGTCCGCTCGGCCGCGAGCTGAGGGCGTCGATCGACTTTTTCGAGCATCAACAGGACAAGACCGTGACGCAGGCATTTGTTTCCGGCGGCACGGCGCGCAGTGAATTGATTGTCCAGACGCTGCAAAGTGAGTTGATGGTTCCGTGCAAGAGCTGGGCTCCGACCCGAAGCATGGAGATGGAGCTCGGTCCCCAAAAGATGGGTGAAGTGGAACAAGTGGCGCCGCAGTTGACGGTGGCCATTGGGGCGGGTCTCTCGGCCTTTTAAAGTATGCCTATTCGAATCAATCTGCTCGCGGAAGCACAGGCAGCGGAAGAACTCCGGCGCAAGGACCCGGTCAAACGAGCGACTCTGGCCGCCCTTGTCGTAGTGATCCTGGTGGCTGCCTGGGCAGCCAAACTGCAGGTCAGTATCATCTCATCCGGTAAGAGCCTCTCCAGCCTGGAAGTGGAATGGAAAGCGATTGACCCTCAGTATCAGCAAGTCGTTCAAAGGCAGCGGGAGCTGATCGAGGCCGAACAGAAGTTGAGTGCATTGCACCAACTGACCACCAACCGCTTCCTCTGGGGCACAGCTTTGAACGCTCTGCAGCAGTCCGTGGGCAAGATCGATGACATTCAGGTCATCCATTTCAAGACGGAGCAGAGTTACCTCAGCGCCGAAGACCTCAAGGCGCGGGGGGACACGTCGGCCGGGGCGGCCGGCGCCACAGCCACCGAGAAGATTTCCCTGACGATTGAGGGGCTTGATTTCGCCAATCCGCCAGGAAGCCAGATCACCCGTTTCAAAGAAGCGATTGCAGGCGTGCCGTTCTTTCAGGACAACCTGCAGAAGACAAATGCGGTGTTGTTGACCAGCCTTTCCGCTCCCCAGCCGCTTCCCTCGGGCAAAGGCTCCTTCGTAAGGTTTACTTTGCAATGTTCGTTTCCGGAAAAGGTCCGTTGAGTTGATATGAAGAATCTTCCCAAGGAAAAACGAGACCGCCTCATCCTGACCTGCCTGGGCACCGTATTTGTCCTGCTGGCGATGTGGTATGGCATGATCGGCAGTCAGAAGAAGAGGCTCGTGACGCTATCTCAAAGATCAATTGAAGAGCGCAGCCGGGTGGACAATGCTCACCGGTTGGTCGGCTCGGTGAAGCAGATTGAAGAGAGGTTGGCCACGGCGGCGGCCCAGGTCGAAGGCATCGAGGAAACGATGGCCACGGGAGATAAATACTCCTGGATCATCCTGATTGTTAACAAATTCCGCAGCGCCTACAACGTTGACATCCCGCAATTCAGCCGGGAAGTGACAGGCGAGGTCGGGCTCTTGCCCAACTTTCCGTATAAGGCGGCCACTTTCACGATTCGCGGCTCGGCCTATTTTCACGATTTCGGGCGATTTCTTGCCGACTTCGAGAATCAGTTTCCCTACCTGCGCGTGCAGAACCTGGAAATTGAACCGGCGGCAACCACAACAGGCAGCGCCAGCGGTCCCGGTGCCGGCACAGTGCCAAGCGGGGGGGATACGGAGAAGCTTTCCTTCCGGATGGAGATCGTTGCGTTGATCAATCCAACCGGGCGTTAATTTATGGGACGAGCGATCTATCTTGATCAGAATTCGAGCGGCTCCAAAGGGACACTGGGGCGGCTGGCGCGGCGCCTTGGCAGATTCTGCGGATTCGCCGCGGGAGCTTCACTCTGGATGGCCCAGGTGGGATCAGGGAACTCTGTTCCCGATAGCGTGGCTCCACCGCCGCTGCACGGCGAAGTGCCTAAGTCGATTTTCAATGACGACCCCGCCTTTGGCAAAGATCCCTTTTTCCCAAAGTCCGCCCGGCGCAAGACCGCAGAGGTGATCACCGGGAGCGGACCGGAAGTTGCCGAGGAAATCAGCCTCAAAGGCATCTCGAGTCTGCGCGATCGTCGAATGGTGCTGATCAATACTTACACCTTCGAGGAGGGCGAGCAGGGAGAGATCAAAGTAGGTGGGCAAACCGCGACGATTCACGTGAGGGAAGTAAAGGATCGGTCAGTCATTGTTTCCATCAACGGAGTCTTAAGGGAGCTTCGGCTGCGCCCTGGCATATAAGCTGCAACACATTTTTACCGAACTGCAACTACACCAATAGAGCTATGAAACTGAAAGCACACGCACTTCTCCTCAGCCTTGTGACCTGCGGCTTGATTGCCACGGCGCAAGAACCCACCACCAACGCGCCGCCTCCTTCTGCACCGCCAGACGATCTCACCGCCGCACCGGAGATTTCGGGCGAAGAGGTCGTGCCGTTGATTGTCATTGACGAAGTGCCTTTGACGGACGCCATCCGCAATCTGGCGCGCCAATCGGAACTGAATTTCCAGTTTGATCCGGTCCTGACCGCTCCTGGAACGAACCAGCCGTTGGTCAGCATCCGCTTCGAGAACGTGACCGCTCGCGAAGCCCTGGAAGCGGTCCTGGACAATTACGGTCTGCAGTTGACCAAAGAACCCAAGTCCAAGATTGCCCGTGTCACCGTCAAGGATCCGGAAGCTCCCGAGCCCCTGGTTGCGCGCATCATCCAGCTCAAGTATTCGGACCCGACCAACCTGGTCGGCCTGATCAAAGCCACATTGTCGCCGCGGAGCGAAGTGCTGGCAGATCGGCGCACCAGCCAGTTGATTGTTTCGACTACCGAGCGGGAAATGGAATCAGTGATGCAGTTGGTGGACACGTTGGATACACCCACTCGCCAGGTCTTGATCGAAGCCCACATTCTGGAAACCTCCCGCTCGCCCAGCACGATTAAGGGAATTGATTGGTCCGGCACTCTCGAGGCCCAGCGGTTTGGCTTTGGCAATGGCGTCCAGGGGCCTCTTCCTCTCTTGGGCAGCTTTCCGGGCGGCAGCGGCATCGCTCTAAACACGGCTGCCGGTTTCAGTCCCTCCACGGCATTCCTCAACGCAGACGGCGTCAGTGCGGTCCTTTCCTTTCTGAACAAAGATGCCGAGACCGAAGTCGTCGCCACACCGCGCGCCGTGACTCTTGACAATCAAATGGCGATGCTGGCAGTGACGCGCGCGTTCCCAATCTTCAAGATTACCCCCGGTTCGGCCAACTCTCCCGCGGGTGCGGAAATCACCTATACAAACCTCGGAACAATTCTGGAGGTCACTCCGCGGATCGCCGCAGACAACAACATCTCGTTGAGAGTGGTGCCGGAAGTATCCAATATCGATTCGGTGG
>CAZCUL010000011.1:0-3033 GCA_964501475.1 uncultured Verrucomicrobiota bacterium
GTCCTCGGCATCGCCGGTGTGGATGCTCAGGCGTTGCATTCGGTAACGGAGCGCATGGCGGCTGATTCTAAGTTGTTCGGCGGTTCGGGTCAGATTGTAACGGCATTGTTCGAGAGTATTGGTAATGAGTTCGCGTTCGTATTGCGTCATCAATTCGTCCAGAGAATGCCCGACCGGCACGGTGGCGGTGTCGCTCTTGCGCACCAGGCGGGTTTCCAACTGGAACTCGGGCAGGCTTTGCGATTGGACCTGGGGAGCGGTTTCGAGGATGACAGCGCGTTCAATGACGTTCCTGAGCTCGCGCACGTTTCCGGGCCAATGGTGCGAGAGCAACTTTTGGTGGGCACCGGCGCTGAACCCCTCGATCGGTTTATTCATGGCTACGCTGAACTGCTTCAGGAAATGCTCAGCCAGCAACATTACGTCATGGCCGCGCTCGCGCAGCGGCGGCGGGCAAAGCTGAACCACATTGAGCCGGTGAAAAAGGTCTTCACGGAATTGATTTTCTTGAATCGCCTGAATAATGTCGCGATTGGTCGCGGCAATCAAGCGCACATTCACCCGCAATTCGTCGTTTCCGCCTACGCGGGTGAAACTCCCGTCTTCGAGAAAGCGCAAGAGCTTGGCTTGCAACGACCGGCTCATGTCCCCGATCTCATCCAGGAAAACAGTCCCCTCGTCGGCTTCCTCCACTCGTCCGCTTTTTTGCCGGATGGCACCGGTAAAGGCGCCTCTCTCGTGACCGAAGAGCTCGCTTTCAAGCAATGCCTCCGGAATGGCCGCGCAATTGATCCGGACGTAGTGGGCCTCCCGTCGCGGGCTTAAATGATGCAGCGCGCCGGCAATGAGTTCCTTGCCCGTGCCGCTTTCGCCCAGAATCAGGACCGTCGCGTTTGAAGCCGCCACCGTATGAATCATTTGCCGCAGTTCGCGCATCGGGGGCGATTCCCCGATGATCTGCTCGAAGGCGTGGGCCTCGACCGCCCGCTCGCGCAACGCCACGTTTTCCTGGAGCAACCGATGTCGCTCGGCACAGCGGGCCACGGAATGGAGCAGCTCTTCGGGTTCGAACGGCTTTGAAAGATAATCGATCGCGCCGGCCTGGATCGCTTCCACGGCCAGTTTAGGGGTGGCGTAGGCGGTGATCATCAGGACCGGCACTTTGGGCCATTTCTCATGGAGAAGACGAAGAAAGGCGTAACCGCTCATGCCGCCAAGGTGCGCATCGGTGATCACCATGAAGAAGCTCTCTTGCGCCAGCAGCTTGAGCCCCGCTTCCGCACTCTCGACCGAACGCACCCGGTAACCTTCGACGCCCAGGATCGATTCGAGCGACAAAAGCATATTCTTCTCGTCATCGACGACGAGAACAGGCGGCAAAGGAGCGCTCATGAATGCAATTTCATAAAGGTCTTGGTCGGTAATCGTATGATAAATCGAGCGCCATTTCCAAGCTCGGATTCCACGCGGACGGACCCGCTGTAAATCTCGGCGTTGTGTTTGGCAATGGACAGGCCCAGCCCGCTTCCTTTACTTTTGGTGGAAAAATAAGGCTGAAAGATTTTTTCCAGGCGGTCCCGCCCGATTCCCGGCCCATTATCGCTCACCGTCATAATAATCGAATTGTCCTCTCCCGGCCGGGCCGCGACTTTGATCCGCCCCTGGCCGTTGACCGCTTCCCGCGCGTTCTTGAGAATATTGACCAGGATTTCCGACAGGTGCCCGCGCTGCATCAGTAAGGGGGGCAAATACATCGAGTAATCCCGATCAATCCGTGTCTCGACCTCCGAGCCGGGTGGAAAGACTTCGTTAATGGCGCGGTCCAGTTCTTCGGCTACGCGGAGTTTTTCAACCTTGCCCTCCGCAAGCTGGGCGTAACCCATGAGATTGGTCAGAATCTTGTCGGAGCGTTCCACCTCTTCCCGAATAATTGCAAGCTGCTGAGCGGCGACTTTGCTCTCTCCCTTCCAGGCTTTTTGCAGCGAGTAGGCGGCGTTATTGATGATGCCGAGGGGATTTTTGATCTGATGAGCAATCTGGGCGGCCAAACGTCCGGCCGACCGCAGTTGTTCCTGCCTGCCGAGGAACTCGCGCGCCTCTTCTTCAGTGCGGCGTTGCTTTTCGAAGAGAATCTGCACGCCGTAACAACAGGCTGCCATCAGCCAGAGCACAATCAGCCGCAGCAAAAAAGGTTCGGTCGGATTGGCTTCGAACGTGGTTCCACCTGCCAGTTCGTCAAAGTCGAGCATCTCGTCCGTGATCGCGACATCCAGAATTCCAGCCAGCAAATACCAGAAACTGACCGAAAGGTTCAAAATCAGTTGCGGCACCGCGAGCGGACAGCTGACGGCGTTGCGAACAATCAGCGCCAGGAACAACCAGTAAAGAATGCTGTCAAAGCCGCCTGTGACGAAGGTAAGCGCCGCCAGAAACAATCCATCCAGGAAGTTGGAAACGAAGGTGGCCCTCTGGACGAAGAGCCGGCTGAATCGGTCTGAAAACAACAGGACCGCCGCGACCATTACGTTGAAAACCAGATAGATCAGGAAGAAGCGTTCGATGACCTGTTGCGCCACCGAGCGCGGCAAGGCTATATCCTCGAACCAGCGGGAAAAGTAGAGACTGTAAAGGAGGATGCCGACGAACACCGCCTTGACCGGCAGGATAATGTCCCGCTCGACAGTGCGGAGGCGCATCTCGATCTGCTCCGGGGGCGGCGTGGTCTCCGAGAGCAGCACGCGGAGTTTACTCAGCCATTCCAGCCTTAAGACTTTCATGAGACACGGTTTCCGCCAGCCCTTATTTGAAAGCCGCCAGCGGGATTGACCGCACATAGTGTAGCCGATCATGAAGAAAATTCGATGCTAAAAGCGCACTCGGGGCCGCTCGCGCACTTGCAAATTGGCAATCAGGGGATTCGCGATACAGACTCCCCCGCGCCTTTCCCGTTCGCGAGGGTTGCGGCTGAGGACAGCCGCTCCTTTCCATGAACCTCCTCTCCCTGAAACGGTAGGGACATCGCGCTGCGGTGTC
>CAZCUL010000012.1:0-5588 GCA_964501475.1 uncultured Verrucomicrobiota bacterium
TTTCAATTCGCTGGCGTTTCCAAACTCACCGGCTTGGCGGTTGGCGATGCAACGATCTATTCATATCGCAGCGCCTCCATCGGATTGACCTTGGCCGCGCGGCGAGCCGGGACAAAGCAGGCCAGCAGGGCGATGGCAAGAAGCAACACACTCACCGCCGCAAAAACACCGGGGTCGGTGGGGCTGACTTCGTAAAGATGGTTCCGCAGAAGCCGCGTGAGCCAGAAAGCGGCGAAAAGTCCCAAAGCGATTCCGACGACGACGAGGCGTCCGCCTTCCGCCATCACCATGCAGAGCACCTGGCGCGGCTGTGCTCCCACGGCGATCCGGATGCCGATCTCGCGAGTGCGCCGGCCCACGGTGTATGCGAGCACGCCATAGATTCCGAGGGCGGCCAGCAGCAATCCGACGCAGGCGAATACCACCAAGTAAAGCATGTAGGTGCGCTGGGCTGCGGTGGCGTTGTAGAGCGTCTGGCGTGCGACCTGAAACCACGGTGTGGTCATGGAGCTTTCGACTGTCTTGATGACCTCGCGCGCGGCCAGGATGAGACTTCGCGGATCCTGCTGCGTGCGGATGACAAAAAATGGTCCGTAGCCTCCCGTGTGCGCCTCTTCGTAATACGGGCGAAAGAACATTGGTTCCACGGGGTCCACGAGGCGGTCTCGCAAACCGATCCGGGCATCACCAGCCACTCCGACGACTTTATAGTCCCTTCCTTTCCGGTCGTGGAACTTTTTGTCCAGCGCGCTGTCTCCCGGCCAGCACAGTCGGGCCATCGTCTCATTGACGATGACCGTTCCAATGCCTTTGCCAATGTCGGCCTCGTCGAAATAGCGTCCCGCCAGCAGTGGGATGCGCATGACACGGAACAAGTCGCTCTTGCCGACGCCCGTTCCCGCGCGCACAAGTCGGTTCGGATTCTCCTGACCGTTGATCGAAAACCCTGCTTCGTGGCTGAGCTTGGCAATGCCCACGGCTTCTACTCCCGGCAGGGCGGCGAATCGCTCGTGCAATTCATCAAACAGAGCGGTGTGTGCTGAATTGCGAACCGCTGCATCCGAGTGCCGCGTCTGGTAGTATTTTTCGGCGCGAAGCAAGCCAGGATGAACGAGCAGCAAATTCTCCGGATCGAAACCGGGATTGGCGCGCAGGAGACGGATGACGCTCTCGATCATCAGCCCGGCGCCGGTCAACAGCAGCAAGGAGAGCGCAACTTCGACCACCACCAGCGTGCCGCGATACCCGCGCCAGGAAGCGCTAATCGTTGCGCCCGTTCCCGCCCGCTTCAGCGCGTTGCTCACTGAAGTTCGGCTCGCGTGCCACGCGGGGGCCAGGCCGAAGGCCAGTGCAGTCCCGATTGTGACCAGCATCGTGAAAGCAAGAGCGTGCCCATCCAGATGAATCGGCCGCAAACGCGGGATGTGCTCGGGAATAAGCAGCGTCAGCACATCCAATCCCCACACCGCCACCACCAGGCCGGCCACCGCTCCATACCCCGCCAGCAGCAGGCTCTCGGTCAAAAGCTGGCGCATCAGGCGCGCGCGACTCGCGCCCACGGCCGCCCGCATGGCCAGTTCCTGTTGCCGCTTTTCCGTGCGCGCCAGCATCAGGTTCGCAACGTTCGCGCACGCGATCAGCAGCACGAAACCAATCGCCGCCAGCAAACCGAACAAGGTTTGCTGAAGGTCCACCGCACCGTAGGGAGTCTGTGTGAACTCATGACGCAACGGATATGCCAAAAAACCAAAGCCACCGGCCCGCCGGCTAAACTCCGTGTTGTAGAGCGAGGGATGCTCCTGCAACAGTTGACGCGACAACGTGTCCAGCATGGCTTGCGTCTGCGCTAGAGTGACACCTTGCTCGAGACGCGCGAACATCCGGATGCTGCTGATGTCCTTTAACGGACTGAAATTATCTCCCGGTATCCAGTACTGGGGATACGCGCCGCCTGGAAATTGAAAGTGCCGCGGCATCACGCCAATGATCGTGAATTGCCGGCCGTTTGCGTCGATGGTCTTCCCGAGCACGTCGGACTGGCCTCCGAACCGCGATTGCCAGAGGGAGTGGCTCACCACCATGACCGCGTTACGGTCGAGTCGGTCGTTGTGAACCAGCCGGACAGCTTCGTCCTTGGAGAATGTCCGGCCGAGGATCGGTTGGATATTCCATTGCGCGAAGAAATTGGGCGAGACGACGTTGCCGGGGATTCCCTCGATGAAATCCTCGGTCTTTCTCTCAAGATAGATGCTTTCCATTGCGACAAGGTCGGAAAAAAAGTCTTGTTGCAATTTCAAGGCTTCCAAAACGCGTGGAGTGATCGCACCGGATCGAATCTCGCCTTTGCTGCCGCGGCTGCGTTCGCCGATCTGAATCAGGCGATCCGGTTCGGGACCGGGAACGGGATTCAAGAAAACGGTGTTCACCGCACTGTAAATGGCCGTAGTTGCTCCAATGCCCAGCGCAAGCGTGAGCACAACCACGGCGGTGAAACCGGGGTTCTTCAGAAACTGACGGATGGCGAATTTGAGATCAGTTATCATCGCGTCTGACCATGCTGAGGTTTGGTAGACGGCGATTCGAACGCGCCCAAATCAAGAGAGCCAAGTCCGTTCCGCGGTTCGCCCTGTTGATGCTTGAGATATTGACGAATTACGGCATGCGCCGCTGCGGCGGAATGCAATTCGGTGGCTTGATTGAGGCAAGGCGAGCCGGGTTTGAGCCGGAAATCCTGCGCCGTCAGATCGAGAAAGCCGGGAGCGTCGCCCGTGATGTTGCTCCCGTCGTCGGTCACGGTGCCGGTCGTGGCCTGGTCAAAGGAGACCACGTAGCCGGGGTTCAGCCAGTTGCGGGAAAGACTCAAATGGCCAGCTTTGCTCACGAGACCAAGCAGTCCCCTTGGAGCAGTCAACAGGATGATGTTGTTCCGGCAATCGACCCGTTCATCGTTGGTCGGGAGTTGGAACAGGACGGTCCAACTCCCGCGATGGGACACGACTGTGTTGTGATAAAAATGGAGCGTGCCTTTTCGGTAGGTCGTCGTGTCACCCACGTCACCGCCGTAGGCGACCATGAGATTGTTCCCGTCGCCGTCCGGTTCGATGAGAATGTTTCCGTAGACGAAGGTTGTGCGGTAACGAGGGTCCAGCTGGAGCGCTTCGCTTCCTTGGGTTCTCGCGGATTCAGCCAGACTGAGCTGCACGCCGCCACCTTCGACCCAATTGTAACGAATGACCGTTCCCGCGGATCGGTCTTTTAGATTTGCGCCGAGGCTGCCTTTCCGCAAAGGACCAAAGTGGTTGAACTGAAAAATGATTCCCGCTGCGCTCAAGTAACAGTTGTGCAGGAAGATGTCGCCCTTACTGCCGCCGTTGCCGTAGAGATGATTGCCTTCGATCAACAGATTGGACGAGGTCGACGAAGAGAACAGGCCGTTCCCGCAATCGTGGATCACGCAATTCCGAATAGTGATGTCTCTGCCACCTTCGATGTAAATCGCCGCGCCATCGCCCCGATACGTCTTCTCCTGTCCACGCGCGTTCCAGAAACGGTACGGCGCGCACCCGCTCCGAATTTCCAGCCCGTCGATCACGATGTGCGTGGGTGTGTTGGTCGGAAAATTCGAGCCGCCCATCTTGATCACGCCGCGATTTTCACCCCAGAAATTCAACACCCGCCGTGTCCTAGCGCCATCGCCACTGATGACGGGCAATTCGCCCATTGGTCCTGGCACGCCTTTCACGACGATGGGCTGCTTGGCAGTTCCGCTCCGACTGATGAGCCACTTGTCCTGATACGCGTTGGTCCGCCAGTGAATCCGCACAGTGTCGCCGGCGTTCAAAGATTCCCAAGGCACGTCTGATGGAGTGGCCAGCGGCTGGCCAGGACCCACGTCGTACGTGGCGGCATGGACGCAAACAACCGATGCGGCGAACACCATGGCAATTCGCGTCCTCATTCTTCTGCCTTCCCCACGCAGCGCGTTAATCATGTCGCAACGCCTCCATCGGATTCACCCGCATCGCGCGCATGGCCGGAATTAGGCAAGCCGCCAGTGCCACCAGCATCAGCAGCGTGGACACGCCCAGGAAGGTTGTGAAATCCGTGGTGCTGATGCCGAAGAGTTGCGCCTCCAGAACGCGAGTTAGCGCGAGGCTGCCGGCGAGGCCAATCACCACGCCGATCAATGTGAGCCTCAGTCCCTGCCGAAGCACGAGTTTCATGACGTCCGACTTCTGCGCGCCCAGCGCCATGCGAATCCCCATCTCGTTTGTGCGTTGTGCCACCGAGTAAGCCATCACCCCGTAGATGCCCACGCTCGCGAGGATAAGGGCCACGAGCGCAAACAAGCCCAGAAGCAATGAACGGAACCGCGGACGCGCCGTGGTCGTTTCAACAATCCGCTGCATAGTCTGAAAGTAGTTGAGCGGCTGATCCGGATTGAGCGCGCGAACGTGGTCCGTGACGATGGGCGCGAGCGCCATTGGGTTCGACCTCGCGCGGACCGTCAGAAACATCGAGAGGAAACCCCACTGCTGATAGTTCACCAGGATTTCGGGCTGCGTTTCGCCCGCCAGCCCCGTATTCTTCACATTGCCGTACACGCCGATGATCTGCCGGGATTGGCCTTCAAAGAGGATTTGTTTTCCCAGCGGGTCTTCACCGGGAAAGACCTTGTCGGCGAATGCCTGGTTGACCAGGGCAACCTTCTCCGATTGCGCTGCATCCGATTCGGTGAACTCCCGGCCGCGAAACAACGGGATGCCGTAGGTCTTCAAGAATCCCGGTGTTGCCGAACGCACACCAGCGCGACCGCGCTCATCAACCGGAGGCAGGGGCCGATCCGCGCGAGCGTAAGGATGCAGCCAGGCCGGCCGATCCGGCAGCGTTGACACCGCCGATACCGCTTCAACACCCGGCGTCGCCTCCATTTGGTCCATCAAGCGGCGCAAGAAAACGCATCGCTGGTCCACGTTTGCGTAGTTTGCGGCCATCATCGCGATCTCCACGGTCAGGAGTTCGTCCGTATTGAAGCCGATCTCCACATTTTGCAGTCGGTTGAAACTCCGCAGCAGCAGCCCGGCGCCAATCAAGAGCACGAGGGCTAGTGCGACTTGCGTCACAGTGAACGCGCTGCGCAGGCGAAAGTGGGCCGGCCCGCTGGATACGCGCTGCGTCCCTTCCTTCAACGACTCGTTCAGATCCGTGCGGGAGAACTGCCAGGCCGGGGCCAAGCCGAACAGAATTCCGGTCACGAGAGAAGCAACGATGGCGAAGAGAAAGACGCGAAAGTCGATCTCGACCATCTCGATTCGAGGGATGCTTCCCGCGCTGAATTTCACCACGAGTTTGGTTCCCCAGTGGGCGAGCAGCGTTCCCGCGATGCCGCCCAAGAGCGACAGGGCCGCGCTTTCGCAAAGCAACTGGCGCACAATCCGCCAGCGACTCGCGCCGAGCGCGGCGCGCACTGCCATCTCCCGTTGTCGAGCCAGCGCGCGAGAGAGCAGCAGGTTGGCGACGTTGGCGCAAGCGATGAGCAGGACGAGCGCGACCGCTCCCGAAAAAACCATCAGTGAAGGGCGAACGCT
>CAZCUL010000013.1:0-2963 GCA_964501475.1 uncultured Verrucomicrobiota bacterium
GTTCGAGCTGATCGAAAAAATCCAATCCGAACCCGCTCTCCAAAGCCTCCCTCTCATCATCTTCACGGGCCAATCCCTCACCGCGGCGGAAGAGGCCACTCTCAAGCAAGCTGCCAAAACCATCGTCTTAAAGGATGTTCATTCCCCGGAACGGCTGCTCGATGAAACTGCCCTCTTCCTTCATCGGGTGGTGACGGAACTGCCCGAGGACAAACGCCAGATGCTCCAGCGCCTGCACAACTCGAACGACGCTCTCCGTGGACACAAGGTGCTGGTGGTGGACGATGACGCCCGGAACATTTACGCGCTCGCCACCGTGCTCGAAAGTGAAGAAATGGAAGTCCTCAGCGCGACCAATGGCCGGCAGGCGATTGAAATGATGCACGAGACGCCTGAGATCTCCGTCGTCCTGACCGACATCATGATGCCGGAAATGGATGGCTACGAAACGATCCGCAAGATCCGACAGGATGAGCGGTTTCGCACTCTCCCGATTCTCGCGCTGACGGCCAAGGCGATGAAGGGTGACCGGGAAAAATGCCTCGAAGCGGGCGCCTCGGATTACATCGCGAAACCGGTCAACACCGACCAGTTGCTCTCGCTGCTCCGCGTCTGGCTCCACCGGTGAGGGCCGATTGTTTGAGAAGGGTGTGATTAATGGTTCTGCGGGCTGGAGGCCCCGGATGTGATAGCCCGCTGAAAGCCCGCGAGGGTTGTTCGCGGGGCTGAAAGCCCGAGATGTGATAGCCCGGGCTCGAGGCCCGGGAAAGCGAACCCAGAAATTTCCCCCGCCCTGAAAGGGCGGAACACAACGCGCCCGATTACCCGGGCCTCCCAATTTAATCCCATGCAGATCGCTGCGCGGACCGACCATTTTTCACCGAGCCGTCAGACGAACCGGTGTCCCGCCCTTACAGGGCTTGTGATTTCCTTGCCGTTCAACCCGGGCCTTCAGCCCGGGCTATCACATGGCAGGCCTTCGGCCCTTTGGCATCGGCGGGCTAACCCGACATTGAGAAACTTGGGCTAAAGCCCGCGAGGGTTGTGCGGCAGGCTAAAGCCCGCGAGGGTTGTTCGCGGGGCTGAAAGCCCGAGATGTGATAGCCCGGGCTGGAGGCCCGGGAAAGCGAACCCAGAAATTTCCCCCGCCCTGAAAGGGCGGAACAAAACGCGCCCGATTACGCGGGCCTCCTGTCCCTTTGTCCAGCATGATCCTGTCAGAAGGAACGTTCAACCATGCAAGCCGATAGCCGAATCCCCCCATTCTTTGTGCGTGACATCCAGCGGGGGTTGGCGATGAATGGGCAGCGTGCCCGGTTGTTCGTCATGGTTTGCCGGGTTGTGTTTCACAGCGGAATGCAATTCCCGGCCTGGCTGGAGGCTCTATCCCAGAGCCAGTTTAACCACGGATAGCCGGCGCCTTCTCTCGACCCGTCCCTCATTGTCCCGTCTGCTTTCCTTCCCCACGTTTGTCCCATGAATCTGCCCGCGCTTGACCCCAAAGAGCTTCTGCCGATTCGCCTGCTCATGGTGGAAGACAGCGCGGCAGATGCCGAACTGGCCCTGATGGAACTGAAACGGGCCGGTTTCGATCCCCGGGCGGACATCGTCGGGACTGCCTCCGAATTGGGATCGGCGTTATCGAATCATTCCTACGATTTGATCCTGGCGGACGGCGCAGTGCCCGGCTGGGACGGGATGGAGACGTTCGATTTCCTTCGTCGGTTCAAGGCCGAGGTGCCGTTGGTGGTGGTGACGGGCAATCTGCGCGACGAAACGGCGTTGCGCCTCATTCGGCGGGGCGTCCGCGAATTCGTTCAGAAGGATCAACTGCACGAGCTCGGGCCGGTGGTGGAACGGGTCCTTCAACCGACCCGGCTTCGCCAGGGGGTGTCCGCACTGGAAGTCCGCGTCCGCCAGCTCGAACGCCAGGCCCAGCTCATCGCTGAGTTGTCGGTCCAGCCGTTGTTCATCGAGAGCAGCGGACGGCTTCTCTTCACCAACGGGGCGGGCGTCCGGCTGCTGGCGGCACCCGGAGGCGAGGCGCTCGTGGACCGTTCCCTGTCCAGCTATGTGGAACCGGACGCCAGGTCCGGGTTTGAGGGGCATTTGGAGCGGGTGCCGGAGACGGGCGAACCGTATCTTTTCGAAACACGGCTGCAGACCGGGAACGACCCACATCTGGCGGTGCGCATTGCCGCGACCCGGATCACTTACCGCGGAGAACCGGCCGTGCAAATGGTGATCCATGACCTCAGTGAACGGCGCCGGATCGAAGAAGGCATTCAATCGTTGACCGCGTTCCCGCGCCTGAATCCCAGTCCGGTCCTGGAATTCTCCGGCGAAGGGAGGGTGACTTACTTCAACGAGGCGGCGGCTGCGCTTGGTAAAAGCCTCGGTAAAGAACATCCTTCAGCGATGCTCCCCCCGGAATGCGCGGGCATCGTCCTGAGCTGTCTGAGCACGGGCCAGAATCGGCTGGATGTCAAAACGGTTCAGGGCGGTCGCACTTTTTCGTGGTCATTCTTCCCCATCCCAGCGAACCAGGTTGTTCACTGTTACGTAACGGAGATCACGGAGTTTCAGAACCTCGAGGCGCAATTGCGTCATGCCCAGAAACTGGATTCGGTGGGGCGCCTGGCCGGCGGGATTGCGCATGACCTGCATAATGTCCTGACGGTCATTCTAGGGCACACCAGCCTGCTGCGTTCCGAGCCCACCTTGAGCGGGCCCATGCGGGATTCCGTCCAGCAAGTGTCGCGGGCGGCGGAACGGGCCAGCAAGCTGATCAGTCAATTGCTCACTTTTAGCCGGAAAAATATTCTTCCGCCGCGCCGGCTTGATCTTAATGATTTGCTGACTCACATGGTGAACCTGCTTCACCGAACGCTGGGCGAGGATATTACTTTCCAATTCAGTTATGCGCCGGATTTGCCACCCGTTCAGGGCGACGCGGCTCTTCT
>CAZCUL010000014.1:0-5980 GCA_964501475.1 uncultured Verrucomicrobiota bacterium
CAATACACCGCTTCAGCGGATCAATGTCAAAGCAAAAGCGCCTTCTCCGGCCCCCTGATTTGCGCAAGAAATATCAGCGGGCGGCGGCAAGAACATTGGCGGGCAGAAGATTGAGCTTCCCATTTTCTTACCGCTAAAAGCCCACGCGGATTTCCTCGGCGGGCGCACTCCACAGGTTTCGCCTCGGGTAGCCGGGTCATTCTGTTTTGGCGGAGCCTCCTCGACGCCGGCAGGGCGGGGGAGGGTTTAGCGGTTTTGGAAGGGCTGTAAGCCGAATTCTGTCTGCTTCGCTTGCGCGAAGGAGAGAACCATTTGTCTGAGCGGCCAGTACCCGGAACCTGGCTTCCAGGCGATGGTATCGCCCGGAGCCGTGGAGCGGGTCGCTCCGCGGTCCCCTATTTGGCCTTGCTCCCGATGGGGTTTTCCGTGCCTTCAGGATTTTGTCCTGAAGCGGTGGGCTCTTACCCCACCTTTTCACCCTTGCCACTACACACACAAGCCAGTGGCGGTTTAATTTTCTGTGGCACTTTCCGTCGAAGGGCCGTCACCAGCCCTCCTCCCGCGTGTATCTCACTGGTCAGCCGTCGCCGGCCGCCGGGAGTTACGCGGCATCGCACCCTGCGGAGTTCGGACTTTCCTCCCCGAACCAAAGCTCGGAGCGATTCTCCGCCCTTCCAAAACCGCTTCCAACCTAGTGCGGTGAGCGCAAGCTGGCAAGCCTCCCTGAGAATCGAAGGAATGGGTTCGCGCTGGTGATTCTCTGAGAGCAGCCGCCCGCATTTGAGGTCGCGAATGCGCACATTTCATCTGTAACTGCTTCGTTGTGTCTTCCGGAATCCGTTGACCGGGGGAGGGGCTTTGCCTACCCTCCGCGCGAATGGAATCCGGAAACGAGGCACGGCTTCGCGCGATGAAAAAGATGACAAATGAGATTCTGCGTAATTTTGAGATTCTTGAGCTAGAGCCGAGTGCGTCGTTAGAGCAGGTTAAGCAAGCCTATCGGGACCTCGCCAAGGTATGGCACCCAGACAGGTTTCCACCTGATTCAAAGTTACAGCGCAAGGCGCAAGAGCGTCTCAAAGAGATCAATCAAGCTTGGGAAACATTGGAGGACTTTCTCAGTAGGCAGAATCCAGAATCTGAACCTCCGGGAGTCCCCCCGCCCGAATCTCCCCCGCAAGCAAGCGATCAGCGCGCCGAGCTTTTCCGATCACCGGCGACGGAAACGCCGCGCAAGGCAGGATGGCGCTGGGGGGCGCAGTTCCTCGTCCTGGCGCTGTATCCGCTGATTCTGGGAGGGCTCAGTTTGACAGCCGGGCGACAGGCGGGCGGTGCCTTGCTGCCGCCGGACACAGGTGCGTTGCTGCAAACCGTAGTGCTGCAGCTTGCCATCTTTGCGCTGGTTTTTGCGGTCGCCTGGTTTTTTTCCCGCGCCAATGCAGACGAACTGCTATTGCGGTGGAGAAAGGGATTCATGCCCCTGGTTTGGGGTGTCGTTTATTCCGTCGGCCTGCGCATCCTGCTCTTCATCGTCCTTCTCATTGCCGTCCTGATAATGACGGGAGTGATGGGGTGGGATCAAAAGGCATTCGAGGAAATCCGCCCTCAAACCGAGCAGGTCATCGATCAGGAGGCATTGGTCGAAAGGCCCGCGTATCTGATCCTGAACTTAACCTTCGTAAGCTTTGTTTTCGCCGGCTTGCGTGAAGAACTATGGCGGGCCGGAATGCTGACCGGCCTGAAGGGAATGTGGCCGGACTTATTCGAAACATTTGGGGGGAAGTCGGTGGCGATTGTGCTGGTGGCGGTCGTGTTTGGATTGGGACACGTCAGTCAAGGGATCGGCGGCGTGATGTTGACCACGGTCCTGGGCGTAGGCCTGGGCGCGATCATGGTTTTTCACAAATCGATTTGGGAGGCAGCACTGGCGCACGGATTCTTTGACGCCACGACCTTTGCGCTTCTCTATGCGCTACAGCGTTTCGCTCCCGACCTGCTTCCGGGGGGAGGAGGATAGGGAGGGTTTGCCCGGCGCGAACAAGGGCCGTTATTGCAGATGTTCGCGGAACCAGGCCGTTGCCAGCGAGGCAACTTTTTCCAGCTTGCCGGGCTCCTCGAACAAATGGCTGGCTTCGGGAATAATCTCCAGCTTCTTCGGGCAACGCAGCTCGGCAAAAGCCTGTCGGTTGAGATCGATGACCTGATGATCGTATCCGCCGACGATGAGCAGGGTCGGGGAGGCAACCCTGGGCAGTGATTCGCCCGCAAGATCGGGGCGGCCACCTCGGGAGACCACAGCTCCGATCTCATCGCCCAGTTCCGCCGCGGCCATCAGCGCGGCTCCCCCTCCCGTGCTCGAGCCGAAATAACCGATGCGAAGCCCAGCCAGATCCTTCTGCTCTTTCACCCAGTTCGCAGCGCCGGCCAGCCGCCTGGCAAGCAGGCTGATGTCGAACCGGAGCGCGCGCGTGTGAATATCCTCGGCCTCCTCGGGTGCAGTGAGCAGGTCAAACAACAGCGTGCCGACATTGCCTTCACGAATGCACTTGGCCACGAACTGATTTCGCGGGCTATGCCGGCTGCTTCCGCTTCCGTGAGCAAATAACCCGATACCCTTTGCCCGAGACGGGACCTTGAGTTCGCCTTCCAATTCCACGCCAGAGGCGTTGATTGCAACGGGCCGTATGATTTCGGAGGCATTTTCCATAGTGATGCGCCTTTCCTTAAAGAGTTGAAGCCGAACCCACAGCCATGCAAGGCAAGTTCCTCGGCCGCGGCAAGGCAGGTAGGGCGAAGCGTCCTCGCTGAGTCGGCTCGTGTGAAAGTACCCTCCAGGCGCCAGGAGCAGCGGCCCAAGCTCAGTCTCGCGTGGGCGGGCGAACCCGTACCAACTCCGGCTCGCGCACCGGCGGTCGTCGAATTTCCTGGCTCAGGCTCGGCCGCCTTTGCCGTGACAGAGGACGGACCGCCAGAGGCAACCCGGTTTCGGCCGATTCGTAAAGGCGGCGAATGATATGGACATCTGCCAGCCCTTCGATGCCCGACGGCTCGGGATGTTTCCCCTTGAGGATGCAATCTGAAAAATAGACGATTTCCGGACCGAACTGGTCCCGCCGCGCGTAACGCCTGGTTTGGGATTTTCCGTTCACGGTCACGCTCAATTCGATCTCCTTGGAATACTCATAGGCATTTTCCATTCTCAACGACCCTTTTGTGCCCACCACCTCATAGACCGCGCGATCGGCCGCGCCGAAGCTGGAAGTGAACGTCGCCAGCCTGTCGTCTGGGAACCGCAGCAACGCGCTCGTCATCTCGTCCACTTCGCGGAAGCGTTTGTCGCTGCTGGCCGCGGTAAAGGCGCTGACCTCGACGGGCTCGGTGCGAAACAGATATCGGGCGGCATTGATGCAGTAGATGCCAATGTCATAAAGCGACCCGCCTCCGAGTTTGCGCTGGGTGCGGATGTTGCCGTCCTGAACCTGCATCGTGAAAAGAGAGTTGAAAATGCGCGGCTGGCCAATTCTCCCGCTTTGAATCACCTTGATCGCCTCGAGGTTTGCCTTCTCGAAGTGGAGCCGGTAAGCCGTCATCAGCTCGACATTGTTCTCTGCGCACGCCCGGACAATTTCACCGCAGTCATCTTCCGTGACGGCGAGAGGCTTTTCGCAAAGAACGTGAACGCCAGCCTGGGCGGCGCGCACGGCATATTCGCAATGGAGGCTGTTTGGCAACGCAATGTAAACGGCGTCCACCTCCCCGCTGTGCAGGCAAAGACCGAACTCCTCGTAAGAGTAGCGATTCTTCACCTTGTATCTGTCGCCAAGTTTCCGCAGCTTCACGGCGTCGTCCGAGACAAGCGCCTTCAGCTCCGAGTTCTGCTTCGCATGGGCGAAGGCTGGCAATACCGCCGCCTGCGCGATATGCCCCAGACCGACGACCGCATAGCGAATCTTCGCGCGCCTCGATTGCTTTCCATTTCTTCTCCCTCGAGACGCCTTTAACTGAGTCAAAGCCGCTTCCCGCGGAACGATCCTGGTTTTTCCCCTTCGAAGACGATTTGCCATAATGAGTAAAGGTTTCTTTGATGCGCTCAGAGCGCGGAGCGGTGGAGGGCCTGGCTACGTTACGAGCGCCAGGTTCCGTGCGGTTTAACGACACAGTCCTGGGGCCACAGGCGGCACCCACACCCCGAATCCCTTGTGCGCCCGGTGGCAATTTGCGCCCGCAACGTGACCGCGAGCCGACTCTTTTCCGCGTCCCACTGCTGCCCGCGCCGTTCCCTCCGGCGCGGCTGGTCAGCTCTTTTCCTTCACCCTGGCTTCACCAGTAGATGCGATGTCCGAGGCGCCCAATCTCTCGAAAATCTGCTTGGCGCGCGAAGTTTCATCTGCGCTGTCGGAGTGGACGGAGATCAGAATGTTGCCTTCCTTGATCTTGCCCTCATAACGCTTGGCTTCAAACTCCGGCATGCCCATTCCGATCAACGTTCCGGCAATTCCCCCGACGGCTGCTCCCACCGCGGCCCCGCTCAATGCCGCCATGATCGGCCCCGCCGCGATGAACGGTCCCGCGCCCGGAATGGCCAGCACACCAATCCCCGCCAGCCAGCCGAGTGCGCCGCCGAGCACGCCACCGGTGCCGGCTCCCGCAGCCGCGCCTTCGGGCGCTTTCGTGTGCTGTTCGTGGGCAAAATCCTTTGTGCCGGTTTTGTCGGGGAACAGCGCGGAAATATCGTTATTGGAAAAGCCGGAGACCTTCAGCTCATTGACGATTGCCAAGGCTTGATTCTCGTCCCTCGCGATACAGAAAACAGCTTTCGACATAAACGTGCCTTTGATTTTCGGGGTTTTCGGTTTGGTCAGTTTTTCATTCGCCAGCCTCACCCTCGGCGGACTTTGGTCCCGCTGGAAGTGGCCATGGCGAAGACGCCGGCACTTTAGCGTGTCGCATGCCATCAGAATGCGGGAAGCAAAACGACCAGTTTTCGCCGGTTTCTGGTGAGGTGGGCAGGGCTCAAACTTTCTGCCGGTTGCAAAACGCCAGCGGTCTTGTGCGAAATGCAAAACAGAGCCGCGAGTCTTTAAGAATCGCGCGGTGCATCGACATCACAGCACGGGGCGCTGGGTCGGGTGGAACGTTGTTGGCCATCATGATTACTCCACTCTCAATGTCTGGCGAATCATCTGATGCACCGCGTCCGAATCGGTGCGGGCGTTCGCAATATAGTTGATCGCCACCCCGCGCCCCTCGCGGTTCTTCACGATATAATTGTGAATCGTGAGCTTCATTGTGTGCGTGCGAAAGTCGGCCAACGAACGGTAAGCTGACGATGAGAGGGGCGCGTCCATAGCATTCGATTTCTCAATAGCGGGACGGAACTCCAAACCTCGAGCCCGCTCGTTTCGCGGGCGGTGTCAGGATGTGCCCGGCGGGGCCGGCGGGCTTGCTGGCTTGACCGGTTTTTTGCCTGGGAGTAGCGTTCAAGCACTAGCCTGAGAAGTAACGCGCTCAAAATGAAGCGGACACTCACTCTCGGATTGCTCATCGGGTTGAACCTGGCTCTGGCTGTTTTTCTGGTCGCGGGAGTCAAGGAGCGACGCGCCACAAAAGCCAGGCCCATCCACAGAGAAGCTCCATCTGACGACCTGGCAGTTCGTCCACAAACGGTTCAGAATGTTTCCATGAATCGGCGAATTCCCGCGCCAAGCAATTCCGTCCCCACCACTCCGTTCACGCGGATGTACTCATCCGACGCGAGGAGTTTCGCTGCAAACTTGCGCGGCATCGGCTGTCCGGAACAAACGGTCAAAGACATTCTCGTGGCCGAAATCAACCGCCGGCATCAAGCGCAAGAGGAGGCATTGCGTCCCAAGCCGGCCGACCATGTGCCCATCACCTGGTCGGCGAACCCGAGTGAAAGAAAACTGTTTCAGCGGCGTCAGCAAGCCGGTTCGATTGCGCGCGAGAAGGCCGCCGCGCT
>CAZCUL010000015.1:0-7127 GCA_964501475.1 uncultured Verrucomicrobiota bacterium
ATGATGGCCCGGGAGAATAAAACCGCATTTCCCGTCTAACATAGTATGGCAGACAACCACAAAGCCGACGAGCTGCTGAAAGCCTACGCGGACAAGCGGCGGCAGGACGCCGGGCAGCCGCTGGAGTTGCATCCGGCAACGCGGCGGCTTTTGCAGGCGGAAGCAGCGCGCTTGCGTCCGAGCTCCGGTCAGAGGGGTTATTCCTGGCGCGAGATGCTGGTGATGTTCTGGCCGAGGATGGCCTTTGCCGCAGTGTTGGTGGTGGTGATGACGGCGATCACCGTCGCGGTCTTTCAAGAGCCGCCCGAACTGGCTCGCCTCGCCCAGGTGCCGCCGCGAACGGCGGTGGAGGATGAATTCATTTCGGGGACTCGGGACAAAGCGCCGGAGGAGACGCCGGGCGCGGTTGAAAGAGCCGAACATCGTCAACGACTGGGACGTGAACAAACTCCTGCGTCTCCTGAATCTTTGGAGTCGGAACCAGAGCGCACTCTTGCGCCGAAGAGCGAGACGAAGTTTCGACGCGGGCTGGCTTCACGGGACATGTCTTTGCCAGGAGCGGAACCCGACGTTGCCGTTCGAGCCGACGGCTTGGCACCACCTTCGCCGCCAGCGGCGGTTACGGCGCCCTCCGCACCCGCGCCCACCCTGGCGCCGCTTCAGGAAAGAACCGAGCCCAAGCCTCGCTTTGCCGGAAATGGCGCTGCCCAGGACCGGGCGGCGGAACCCGGGGCAGTTCGCCCCGGAGTCCGCGAACAAACGGACGCGCTCTATTTTCGATCGCAACCCTCGCCGACCGAAGCAATGGCGGATAGTCGCAAGGAAGTCTCGGCAGGTCTTTTTCCGACGGGAAGCTTGAGTCCGACAGGAACGGTGGGTTTTGCGTTTGCGGATTCAGATCCACCCGCCGCAACCGACGCGCTCCTGCCCGGCCAGGCCGGAAGCGACCAGGTCAGGCTCGCTGAAAAGCTGGCAACAGCTACGAGCGCCACCTTGAGGGCCAGCCGCGCCGTAGGAGAGACGGCGACGGCTCCCAGCGAACCGCTATTGGAGCTGGCCAAGCAGAAAAGCGCTCTTGCCGCCCTCGGGGATAAAGTCGTCGTCACCAATGCCGGGGAGGCGCGGGCGTTTTCCGGCGGAAAGTCGCAGGGCGGAGCTGCAGGGGCTGAGCCTGGCGAGCTTGGGTTGGCGAGTCTCGGCTGGCGCGCGCGATTTCACCAGGTGGCGCCGCGCAATGAAGCTCCTGCCGCACGCCTTGGCGCAAACCGGCCGGAGTCGCCTTTGCTTCAGCAGTTCGATTTCGAGCATAACGGACGCGAGGTCCGGATTGTGGATGCAGACGGTTCGGTGTATGTCGGCCAGACCATGCCGGGCGCGCAAGGGATTGCCCTGGTTGGGGCTTCGGCCATTCGTAACCCGAAGGAGATTGAACAGCCGGTCGAGCGCGACAACGCTGTGTCGGGCGGTGCGGCTACCGTGGATCAGCAAGCAATTCCTTTCCGCGCCAGCGGCACGAATCGGAGTTTGGGGCAGCTTGTGGTCTTTGATGGTGTGTTCCGCGCGGCCAGTCAGGACATGAATGGCGCCAGAGGCGCGGAAGCGCTCCGGGCTCGCAAGCGCCTTGAAGCTCCAGTCCAGCCTTCAACCACAAAAGCAGATGCACAAATCCAGGGACAGGCTGTGATTGGGGGGACAAACAGGATTGAAGTCCGCGCCGTGTCCGCCCGCCCGTAGTAATGCGCGGGCACTTCCGCGGCTTTGGAGCGCCTACTCAGGAGGGACGCGGGTGTGCAAAAGCGGACCTCCTTCCGGCACGATCCAAACCATCAAGCGGAAAAGTGAACATCCTCACGTTGGCTCACCAGACACACCTGATTGCTGTGCCCGGTTGTTTCCGTCCGGGCGAGTTTTTGGTTGCCCGTATTTTCGGCGGCGTTAATGCTCCCGAACAAGCGAGCAAGGCATGGCCAGGTTTTGGAAGCGACTTTCGTTCGAGTGCGCCCTTTGGGAGAAGGGTGCGCGGTGGGTCGCAGGCGTGGATGAGGCGGGCTGCGGTCCTTTGGCGGGACCGGTGGTGGCGGCGGCGGTTTCCTTTCCCTGTTCGTGGCTGCAAGACGGGCTTTATACAAAACTGCGCGGCCTGAACGACTCAAAACTACTGACCGAGGAACAGCGCGAACGTTATTTCAAGATTCTGACGTCGCATCCGGATATTTGCCGGGCGGTCGGGGTGGTGGAGGCGGAGATGATCGATCAGATCAACATTCTCCAGGCCGCGCACCGGGCCATGAACATCGCGCTCGCCCAACTAAAGCCCGTGCCCGAGCACGTATTGGTGGATGGGCGCCCGGTTAAGTCCCTGCGTTTTCCGTCCACATCTTTGATTAAAGGAGACGCCCGCTGTTATTCCATCGCAGCCGCCAGCGTGCTGGCCAAAGTAACGCGGGACCGACTGATGACCGAGTTTGACCGGCAATATCCCGCTTATGGTTTTGCGGAACACAAGGGCTATGCCACGCCGCGTCATCTGGCTTCGCTTGCAGAACACGGGCCCTGCGCGATTCATCGGCGCAGTTTTGCGCGGTTCCGGCCGGAGGCGATGGATTTGTTTGAGGCGCCGCGGCAAGCGCTCGATGGGATGCGGCAGGAGCGGGTTTCCCCGGCCGCCCGACCATCGTCCTGAGGGCTGGGTTATGAAACTGTGGGGGCAGTTTCGAAGCTTATGGAAGAAGGAGCCTCGACCGGTTCATTTGCAGCGGGGGCAATTGGGCGAACGCGCCGCCCGCGAACATTTGCGCAGCCGGGGCCTCAAGTATCTCACCACTAACTTCCGCTCCGCCCGCGGCGAAATGGACCTGATCTTTCGCGACGCCGATTGCCTGGTTTTCGTGGAGGTGAAAACGCGGTCTTCGGAGAATTGGACGCGCCCGGCCGCCGCGGTTAACGCGCGCAAGCGGCGGCTTTTATCGAAAACCGCCTTCGATTACCTGCACTTGCTGAACAATCCGCCGGTGAAAATCCGGTTTGATATTGTCGAGGTGCTTTTGCAGGACGGCGCCGTTCACCAGGTGCGCCATTTGCCCAACACCTTCACGTTATCCGCCCCCTACCGTTACGGGTAAGCGGAGGTCAGGGCGCCGCAGGCATTCGAGTGGGGAACCAGGCTTCCCATTGGGCCGGAAGCCACATGGTGAATGGCTCGTAATAGGTGATCAGGAGCAGAATCACCGTCATGGCGGCGTAAAAAGGAAGCATCGGCCGGATCATTTGCGTCAAGGGCACTCCTGATATTCCGCAGCCGACAAACAGGCAATTGCCCACCGGCGGCGTGCACAACCCGATGCAGAGGTTCACGGTCAGAATTAGACCGAAATGAATCGGATGAACTCCGTATTCGACAGCCACCGGCAGAAAGAGCGGCGTGAAAATCAAAATGGCCGGGGTCATGTCCAGAAAGGCGCCGCAGACCAGCAGGACGACGTTGAGAATGATCAGGAAGACGACGCGATTTGAGGTGAAGCTCAGGCAAAACTCGAGCAAGCGGCGGTCGATTCCCTCATGAATGAAAACGAACTTCATGGCATTGGAAGCCGCGATCAGCAGGAAGACCACGCCGGTGATGACCAAAGTTTCCCGCATGATGGCCGGCAATTGCCGGAGCGATATTTCCCGATAAACGGCCAGGGCCACAATCAAAGCGCAGACCACGGCCAGGGCGGCGCTTTCGTCCGCGGTCACGAAGCCGAACAGAATTCCGCCCAGGATGATTGCCACAATGCCCAAAGCCAGGAGCGCGCGCCCGAAGCGCCGTCCAATTTCGGCAAAACCGAGCCACGGCCCTTTTGGGTAGCCGCGGCGATGCGAGATGATCCCGCAAACGGCCATCAAAGCGATGCCGACAAGGATGCCCGGCACAAATCCGCCCAGGAACATCGACCGCACATCCAAGGCCACGTGCGCGTAGGCACCGGCTGTAACGACCGTTCCAGCCGCGATCACGGCATAGAGAATCATGGTGTTGGACGGGGGAATGATGAGCCCGATGGTGGCGGCGGAAATGGTGACTGCCGTGCTGAATCGCGCGCCGTACCCTTCCTTCTTCATCATGGGAATGAGGATGGACCCGATGCTCGAGGCCTCGGCCACCGCACTGCCGGAGACGCCGCCAAAGAACATGCTTGCCAGGACGGTCACGTACGAGGTGCCGCCCCGCACCCAGCCGATCAAGGCTTGCGACAGCGCGATGAGTCTGTTTCCAATGCCCCCCTGCCCCAGGAGGTTTCCTGCGAAAATGAACAGCGGTATCGCCACCAGCGAGAGCTGTTTCACTCCACCGGTCATATCCGTCAGCAACCCGTAGAGTGTGAGCGTCCCGAAAGGATCGGGAATGCAGGCAAAGCCAACAAAGGAGGCGGTGGCAATGGCAAAGGCCACCGGCACACGCAGAACCAGCAGAAACACGAAGGTCAAACAAAGCCAGCCAAACGGACTCATGGCTTGGCGCGAGCGGGCTCGCCGGTTTGTTGCGGGCCGGGCCCGCCGTTATTCCCCATCCACCCGGCGATCAGCTTCTCAACGGCAAACAGCGTCATCAGAACGCCGCTCGCCGGATAGCAAAGATAAAAACTCCACTTCGGCACGGGCGCGCTCGCCAGGGTGCCGCCCACCAGATAGTTTGCGCGGACATAATAAAGGCCCGCGCAGACGAAAACGGTGCCGAACGCGGCGACGACCGTCCAACTGAAGGCCTCAAACCATCGATCCCCCAGCCGCCCGGGCAGGAGAGAGAGCAGATCGACGCTTTGATGCCCGCGCGTTCGCACCGCCAAAGCGGCCCCCAGGAAAGCCAAAGGCAACAGGCTGTGCTCGGCAATCTCAATCAACCACAACGTCTGCGCGCGCCAGCCGAGAAGGCCCTGGATGCAACTGAACGTCAGCAACAGAACCAAGAGCAACAGTGTGCCGGCCGCCACGATCTCGGCAGCGAGAAAAAGGAAGTTCATTAACCGCTGGTAAACGAGCCAGGCTTTCCGGAGAGCCAACGGCTCGCGCTGAATTCCCGGTGCGACTGTCATGCGCCAAGCATGTGTGATTCATTCCTTTCGAGCAAGATTGCTCCTGCCACGCAAGGCCAGGCGGTGTCCTGGATGCGCCGGCCGAGGTTAGAACCGGCAAACCGCGTTGGACATTACGGCGACCGGGCGATAAAAAACAGGCGTGCAACGCTCGCGCCCTGCCGCTCCCGGCCCCGATCACAGTCTGCGGCTCAGTCCTCCTGAATCCGCCGGAGCGCGCGGTCCTTCCCAGTCCAGGCAAAGTAAAACCCCGCGTTCCCGCTCCTCTCAAGCGCGCCGCTCAAAGAACTCCGAAACAGGCCCCGTTCTGGCGGATTGGGGGCGACTCCTTGAACACCTGCCTCTGGGGGTTTGCATCTGGCGCCTGGAGCGAGGCCGCCGCCCCTCAGGGCTGCGGCTGGTGTCGGCAAATCGGGCCGCCCGGGAATTCAGCCACATGCCCCTGCACAAGATGAAAGGCTGGTCGATGCGCAAGTGCTGCCCGGGGCTGGCCAGGGAGTCTCTTGAAAAACTCTCCCTCGACGCCATCCGCTCAGGCCGGATGCGCGATCTGGGAGAGGTGAATTGCGGCGTGGCGCGACGGCCAGCGGGCATCTTCTCTGTTCGGCTCATCCCTCTGCCGGAGCAATCGCTGGCCATGATCTTCCAGAACGTTACCGGGCGCAAGAAGGTCGAGGAGGAATTGCGCAGGGAACAGGAACGTTTTCATAACGTCTCCCGCGCCACCATTGACGCGGTTTGGGATTGGGACTTCGAAACCAACCAACTGTGGTGGAATCAAAACATCCAAACGCTCTTCGGTTTCAGCGCGGAAGAGGTTGGTTCGACGATCGATTTCTGGGCTAAGTGTCTTCACCCCGACGACTCGGAACGCGTCATTGCCAAGCTGCACGACGCCATTTCCGGGCGGGGCCGGCTTTGGTCCGATGAATACCGGTTTCGGCGGCGGGATGGGTCCTACGCCTGGATGTTTGATCGCGGCTACCTGAGTCGTGATGCCAAGGGGGACGCCATTCGGATGATTGGCGCCATGCAGGACATCACCCAACGCAAGAAAGCCGAACAGGAACTGAAAGAGCGCGAGTATCAATTGAGCGAAGCCCAACGGCTGGCGCACATGGGAAGCTGGGAGTGGGACGTGAAGACCGACAGAGTCTCGTGGTCGGCGGAACTCTACAGCATCTTTGGCCTGAAACGGGACCAATTTGGCGGCACTCTTGCCGCTTACCTCGATCGGGTTCATCCCGAGGATCGCGCGCAGGCCCGCAAACAGGTTCAGAATCTGGTCCGCGAAAAGAGCCGTTTCAGCTACGAGCATAGGATCCTTCAGCCGGACGGGACGATTCGTTATCTCCACACCCAGGGCGAGGTGCAAACGGACGCCCACGACAAAACGCGGCGTGTGGTGGGATGCTGCCATGACGTCACGGAACGCAAGCGCGCGGAGGAAGAGGTGCGATTGTTGGAGACGACCACCCGGGCGGTCAGCGAGGCGGCAGACCTTACCTCCGCTCTCCAGGCAGTGCTGCGACGCGTTTGCGAAGCCACAGGCTGGACGGCGGGATCGGCCTGGGTGCCTTCGCGCGATAAGAAAGTGCTGGTATGCTCCTCGGCCTGGCACAGCCGCTCCCGGTCCGTCGAGCCGTTTCGTCAGGCAAGCTTGAGCAGGACGCTTCTGCCGGGCGAAGGTCTGCCCGGCCGGTGCTGGTCCAGCCGCCAACCCGTCTGGATTGATGTCACGCGGTCCAAATCGTTTCCCCGCGCTGCCGCCGCCCGGAAAGCCGGGTTGAAAGCCGGACTAGGGGTTCCCGTCCTGGCGGATGATGAGGTCATGGCGGTGATCGAGTTTTTCAGCGACAAGGAACGGCACAAGAAGGAACCTTCGATCAATCTCATTTCGGCTCTGGCCGCCCAGGTGGGCATGGTCATCCGCCGCAAGCGGGCCGAGGAGGAATTGCGCTCGGCTCACGACCGGCTCAAAACGCTTTCCCGCCGCCTCTTGGAGGTGCAGGAAACCGAGCGCCGCCATCTGGCCCGCGAGCTGCATGACGC
>CAZCUL010000016.1:0-4254 GCA_964501475.1 uncultured Verrucomicrobiota bacterium
ACCGGGGGTCGTCTCCGCCAATCCCAGCCCGTCCATCATTTGTGCCGCGTTCAACCAGCCGTGGGTTTCGACCGCCTGCTGCGCCACGTAGGGCAGCACCGCATACGCACCGCCAAACGTCACCACCGCCGCCTTGGTGAAGAACACGCTCTCGCGAAACAGCGCGTGATCCGTCCCCAGCCAAGCGCCGAGCAGCGCGATGGGCGTCAGCCACAGAGCCAGACAACCAGCCGTGACCAGCGCGGTCCGTGCGGGCGTAGTGTGGGCGTGCGCGGGCACGCCTGCGTCGCTGATGACGCTGGTTTCGTCATGGCCTCCCTTGCCGCCATGACCGAGCGGAATCTTGAACTGGTTTGGAAAGAACACGCCGCCCGCCAGTCCAATCACGCCCGCGCTTAACACGATCGCGGGGAACGGCACGTTGAAGAAGAAGATGGCCACAAACGCCGCCGCCGCGACCGTCCACATGACTTTGGTCTTGAGCGCCTTCTTTCCAATGCGGAATACGGCGGCGGCCACAAGGGCCATCACCGCCGGTTTCAACCCGTAAAAGATGGCCGCGATCCACGGCACGTTGCCATAGACGACATACACGTAGCTAACCCCCAGCAACAGCAACGCGCCCGGCAGCACGAACCACACACCGGCGACGATGCCGCCCCAGGTGCGGTGCAGCAGCCAGCCGATGTAAATCGCCAGTTGGTGCGCCTCCGGTCCGGGCAACAACATGCAGTAGTTGAGCGCGTGCAGGAAACGCCCGTCGCTGACCCAGCGACGCTTCTCGACCAGTTCGGTGTGCATCAAGGCGATCTGGCCGGTCGGCCCGCCGAAACTCAGCAGGCCGACCTTGACCCAAACCCAGAACGCCGCCATGAAAGCGGGATGCTCGCCGCGCGCTGGGCGCGCGTCACTGCTTTCGTCTGACCTATTTGCTTTGGTATCCACGGCGTCTTCAAGAAGACTACCTCTGGGAGTGGAATCATTTTGCTGGTGCGGAGTGTAGTCGGGCGCATTGCCTTCGTCGCCTGAACGTTTCTTCAGAAACGCCGTCTCGCCGGGAGCGGTTCGTTCCGGCAAAATGACCGCGTCTCGTGCGCATACTCGTGATTGAAGATGAATCAAAGACGGCGCGGGCGCTGCAAACCGGCCTGCGGGGCGAGGGCTTTGACGCAACCGTTGCGCGGGCGGGTGAAGCAGGCCTCCTTTTGCACGAGAGCAATCCGTTCGATCTCGTGGTGTTGGACTGGATGCTGCCGGGCTGCGACGGTGTCGAAATCCTGAAAACCATGCGCGCGCGCGGACACAAAACCCCGGTGTTGCTGTTGACGGCGCGAGACGCCGTCGAAGACCGGGTGCTCGGCCTCGATAGCGGGGCGGACGATTACCTCGTCAAACCATTCGCCTTCGCCGAATTGCTCGCGCGCATCCGTGTCCTTTTGCGCCGGGCGGGCGATACCGAGACTCTCAGGCGACAGATTGGCGACCTTTTGCTCGATGTCGAAAACCGCCGCGTCATGCGAGGCGGGAAGGAGGTTTCGCTCACGCCGCGTGAATTCGACTTGATCGCCTACTTCATGCGACATCACGGCCAGACGGTCACCCGGCGAATGCTCGCGAAAGACGTATGGCGCGAGCCGCAGCGTGTCACTCCGCTGGATAACGTCATTGACGTTCACATCGCGCATCTGCGCCGGAAGATTGACGACGGGCATCGCAACAAACTGCTGCATACGGTCCGCGGCGTGGGATTCGTGCTGCGCGCGGAGGCACAGGCATGAACTGGTTGCGTCGCCAATCATTGAGCTTCCGTCTTGCCTGGTGGCACGCGGCGACCGCGCTGTTAGTCGTGATCGCTCTTGCCGTTTTCGTCCGCCAGATCGTCTCACAACGGCTATTGCAGGAATTGGACCGCCAGCTTCGCATTGACTTCGACATCATCGAGGCGCAAGTCGAGCAGTCGGGAGGCCGGCTCGTATGGCCGCTGCGCGGTTCGCACGGCGAGGAAGGCTACGCGCGAATGTTCGCCTGGTTCGAGGTGTGGAGCGAGGACGGTGATCTACTGTTGCGGCATTGGCCCGTTCCAGAAACCGAAGCCCACACGCGGCCCGGCCCGCCGGTGGGACAGGAGCTGCGCTTTTATTCCGCCGAAGTCGAGCCTGGCCTGTTCGCCCGCATCATGGAGCGACCGGCGCGAATCGAGCGTCGCGATGTGATTCTGCGCATCCTGCGCGACCAGTCCGGGCTGCGTCGCACCCAGCGCGAGCTGGCCGACGTGTTCCTGTTCGGTCTGCCGCTCGCGATGCTGCTGGCCGTGGCCGGAGGCTGGCTCGTGGCCCGGCGTTCGCTTGCGCCCGTGGGAGCAATGGCCGCGCACGCAAAAATGATTTCCGCCAGTTCACTGTCACAACGGTTGCCCGTGGCCAATCCCCACGATGAACTGGGCCGGCTGGCGACGGTCTTCAACGCCACGTTGCAACGGCTCGAAAACTCCTTCGCCGAACTCCGTCGCTTCGCCGCCGATGCTTCGCACGAACTCCGCACGCCCCTGACGGCGCTGCGGGCCGAAGGCGAAGTCGCGCTCAACAACGCGCGTGACCCGGAACAGCTCCGGCAAAGCATCGGTGCGATGCTGGAGGAAGCACAGCGCTTGCAAGACCTGGTGGACTCGCTGCTGGCACTGGCCCGCGCCGAGGCGGACCAGCAGCCCTTGAATCGCGTGCCAATCGAACTTGGCGCGCTCACGCGAGAAGCCGTCGAAAGCCTGCGCATTCTGGCGGACGAGAAACGCCAGCAACTTGCCACCGAATTGAACGGCGAAGTTTCCATCGCCGGTGATGCGCCACTGCTCCGGCACGCCCTGCTCAACCTCGTCCACAACGCCATTCGCTACACGCCAACGGGCGGACGCATCACGATCCGCTGCACGCGACGCGACCAAGAAGCCGTCATCGAAGTCACGGATACCGGCGAGGGCATTGCGCCGGAGCATCAGGCGAACGTCTTCGAGCGGTTCTATCGCGTGGACAAGACCCGTTCGCGCGCCGATGGCGGCGCAGGATTGGGGCTGGCGATCACCAAGCTCGCCGCCGAACGCCACGGCGGGCGAATCGAATTGGAAAGTATCAAGGGCCAAGGTGCGACATTTCGCGTGTTGCTTCCGGATGCCTCGTGAGGAGGCATGGCGTCCATTTCTTAACAAACCTTCAGTTACCACGAGACTGTGGTCGGCGTAGTGTCTGTTCCCGATGAAAACTTTATTCGTCGCTTGTTTTGCGCTCACTACGCTGGGGTTCGCTGCGCACGGCGCGCTCGACACGAATCGCATTGAACGAATCACTGGACTCAAAGGCGCGTGGAATACCACCGAGGGCGTGTTCAAAGTCACCGCAGCGCGTTCCGACGTGCCCGTGAAAGTTGACGGCTGGCAAATGCCGCCGTTCATGGGGCTGACGAGTTGGGCCGCCTTCATGGAAGGCAAACAAGCCGAGGCAATGGTGATGGGCGATCTGGTGTTGTTCGAGGACGAGGTTAATCCGGTGATGAGCGCGCTGTTCGACCACGGTGTCGGCGTGACCGCGTTGCACAACCATTTCTTCTTCGACGAGCCGAAGGTTTATTTCATGCACATCGGCGGGGAAGGCACGGTGGAGAAACTGGCCACCGGCGTGAAGGCAGCACTGGCAAAACAGAAAGAAATCCGCGCGGCGCAACAACAGCCGGCTCGCGTGTTTGGCAAAGCCTTCGCACCGGCAACCAATTCCATTACCGGAAGTCGCATCGAGGAAATCCTCGGCGTCAAAGGCCAGGCGAACAGTGGCATGTTCAAAGTTGTCATCGGGCGCGAAGTGAAGATGCCGTGCGGCTGTGTGGTGACGAAGGAGATGGGCGTGAACACCTGGGCAGCTTTCGCCGGCACGGACGATAACGCGGTCGTGGACGGCGACTTCGCCGTGCTGGAGGACGAGTTGCAACCCGTGCTCAAAAGCCTGCGCGCCGAAGGCATCAACATCGTCGCCATTCATCACCACATGACGCACGAAGAACCGCGCATTCTTTTTCTGCATTATTGGGGCAAGGGCACGGCTGACGCGCTGGCGCGCAGCCTCAAGAAAACCCTCGATGCGCAGAAGGCCGTGAAGTGAAGACAAACCAACATCAACACAAAGCGAACTCACTGCAAACCATGAAAACACTCAACAGTTTGTTGATTATGACCGCGCTCACGACAACGACGGCCCTGGCGCAGACCGCCAA
>CAZCUL010000017.1:0-7482 GCA_964501475.1 uncultured Verrucomicrobiota bacterium
ACAGGGAGAGGGCAACCAGAATGCCCAGGGCTGTATTGATGAGGGTGATCGTAACCAGGAAAGTGGAGATGGTGACCTGGACTTCGTGAGCGATTTCCACGGCTTGCTTTTTGTCGTGAAGCCTCGGCAGAACCTTTACCATCTTCTGCATGAACAGGTCTCCCGAGGCCAGGAGGAAATAAAGCAGCACCACGGTTTCCAGCGCCCCGGCCAGAAAGCTCCGGGTATATTCAAAGATCGAATCCACAAACTTCGACTGCCTGATCTCGACCTGCGGAGATCGGTCGCTTCCTTTGGTGAGATCCTCGACCTGTTCGGCCGCCTTGGTCAACTGCTCCGCCGGGCGCAGCAAGTGTCGAATTTTCCGGTTCAATTCGCGCATGCTGTCCGGCGCTTTGGCTATCCACGCGCTGGCGGGCTCGGTCAACCTGGAGATGCCCAGGACCAGCATCCCCACAAATGCCACCAGCACGAGGCCCGCGCTGACCGCTTCCGGAACATGCGCGCGAGTAAGCACCTTGACCAGTGGCTTCAGAAGAAAGGTAAGCATCACCGCCAGAATCACCGGCAGCAGGAACGGCCGCGCGAAGTAGAGGAAGCCTATCGACAGAATGAGAAAGATCCCGATCAGCAACAATAAAACCGTCCGGCGCGGACCGAGCAGGAACCGGCTCCAGTCCATTGTATCATTCTGCTTCGCCGGCGCCGGCGAAGAATCGTCGTCCTGGTTTTCGCTCGGCTCGGGTTGGCTCTCGTCCGGCATAGTCAGGGTGCTGGAAAACCTTCCGGCCTATTGCGCCTTCTTCCGCGCGAAGGTGTGGGTCGAGACACCGTAAAAGGCCTCCGCGCTCTCCATGAGCGTTTCCGACAAGGTCGGATGCGGATGGACAGACTGCGCGAGATCCTCGACCACCGCTCCCATTTCGACCGCCAAAACTCCTTCGCCGATCAATTCGCCGGCGCCATGCCCCACGATACCCACCCCCAGGATGCGTTCGCTTTCGGCGTCAACCACCAGCTTCGTCAACCCATCCGTCCGATCATAGGTCAAAGCGCGGCCGGACGCAGCCCACGGAAATCGGGCGACTTCGACCTCGATCCCCTTGGCCTTGGCTTCGGCCTCGGTCAATCCGCACCAGGCGACTTCCGGATCAGTAAAGACCACGGCCGGGATCACCACGCCTTCGAAGGCGCTCTCTTCGCCTGTGATGACTTCCACCGCGATCCGCGCCTCCTTGGAGGCCTTGTGCGCCAGCAACACGCCGCCAGCCACGTCTCCGATGGCGTAAATGGCCGGGTCGGAGGTTTGCAGCTTCTCGTTGACCTTGATGAATCCCTTGTCGTCCCGCTCGACTTTGGTGTTCTCCAGCCCGAGATCGTCGCAGTTTGGAACCCGCCCCACCGCCACCAGCACCCGATCGAAAAGTTCTTCTTTGGCGCCCTCATCGTTCTCGAGGGTGACGCGGATTTGTTTCCCCGCCGTGGCCATCTTCGCCACTTTGGTTTTGAGCCGCACCTCCTTGAACGCGCGTTCGGCATAGCGCATCACCGGCCGAACGAGATCAGCATCCGCCCCCGTCAGAATCGAGTCCAGAGCTTCCACCACCACGATTTTGCTGCCGAGCGCGGCATAGACGGTGCCCAATTCCATCCCGATGTAACCGCCGCCCACAATCAGCAGGTCCTGCGGCACTTCCTCGAGGTCAAGAGCCTCTCGCGACGTCATAATCCGCGGGTTGCCCAGATCGAACGACTTCGGCATTGCCGATACCGAACCGGTCGCAACAATCGCGGTCTCGTATTGGATGAACTGCTGGCCTTGTTCCGTCTCGACCCGCAACGTGCGCGAATCCTGGAAGTGGCCCCGGCCTTCCAATACCTGCACTCCGCGTTTTTGCGCCAAACCTGCAATACCCTGCCCCAGCTTTTGTAAAATCGACTCCTTCCATTCCCGCAGTCGCTCCAGATTGATCCGGGGTGTATCGAAGGTGATGCCGCGATGCGCCGATTCCCTGGCTTCCGTCACCAGCTTGGTAGCCTGCAGCAATGCCTTCGAGGGAATGCAACCGCGATTCAGGCAGACGCCGCCCAATCGTTTTTCGCGTTCGACCAGGATGACCTTTTTGCCCTTGTCCGCCGCGTAAAACGCCGCCGCATATCCGCCCGGCCCGGCGCCGACCACCACCATTTCAGTTTTGATTGCGTCCATTCGAAATCACCCGCTTTGAAGCGCGACCTCTTCTTCGTTGAAGCTTTGGAACGCTTCCACCAAATCCACGACAAACCGCGCCGCGCTGCCGCCATCGATAATCCGGTGATCGTAGGAAACCGCAATGGGCAACATCAGACGCGGCTGCACGTTTTTGTCTCTCACCACCGCTTTCCACGCACCCCGCCCCAAACCCAGGATGGCCGCCTCCGGCCTGTTCACAATCGGCGTAAAATGGCCGCCGCCAATTCCGCCCTGGTTTGAAATCGTGAAGGTCCCGCCCCGCATATCTTCAGAAGACACCTTGCGATCCCGGGCCTTTTCGGCCAGCTCCATCACGGCCTGCGAAAGCTCCAAAAGGCTTTTCCGATCCACGTCCCGAATCACCGGCACGATCAGCCCTTGCTCGGTGTCCACCGCCAGACCGACGTGGTAATACTGCTTGAGGATGATCTCGCGCGCCGCTTCGTCCAGGCTGCTGTTAAAAATGCCATGCTTCTTTAACGCGCTCACCGCCGCCTTTAGCGCAAAAGCCGTCAAAGTCAGTTTCGTTCCCTTCTGTTCGTAGGCGCCGGCGTGCTTGCGTCGCAGTTCATCCAGCGCCGTGATGTCGGCCTCGTCAAACTGGGTGACGTGCGGAATGGCGTTCCAGTTCTCTGCCATCCTTCTGCTGATGGTCTGCCGCAACGGCGACATCGGCTTTTTCAGAATCTCGCCCCATTTGGAAAAGTCGATTTGCTTGGGAGCGGGCGCGGCCGCGGGCGCAGCCTTTCCCGGCTTTTGTCCGGCAAGCTTCTGCAATCGCTGAACGTAAGCCCGCAAATCGCCAGGAACGATCCGCCCGCCTCGTTCGCTGCCGCGAATGCGGCGCAAATCAATGCCCAGTTCCCGCGCAATCTTGCGAACCGAAGGCGCGGCTGCGGGCGCTACGACATCCTTGCCTGCTTCTTCTTCCTCCTCCTGTTCCCCTTCTTCTTGATCCTTCTGTTCTCCGTCCTCTGCCTCTGTGTCTGCCCCCGTCTCTTCCTCTTCGTCCTCTTGTTCCTCCTGCCCTTCCGCGGCCTCGGTTTCCTCAGCTTGCTTTTTCTTCCCCTCATCCGCCTTCTTCTTGCCGCCTTCCAACGTTAAAATCGTCTGGCCGACCGAAAGCTTGTCGCCCTCCTTGACGCGAAGTTTTCCGACAGTCCCGGCTGCTGGCGAAGGAATCGGCGCCACCGCCTTCTCATTCTCCAGTTCAACAATCGTCTGCCCCTTTTCGATCTCGTCGCCTTCCTTGACGAGGATACTTACGACCGTTCCCGACTCGGCGCCTTCGCCCAGGTTTGGCACTTTAACGTCCATATTGCTCGTGTCTGATCAACAGTTCGCGCATTACTTTCAACCGATTAACAATCGGAAGCTCAAGGATAGAAGCCCCAAACCGCCCAGCCAATGAATTTCTTGAGAGTTTGTTTGCTGCTCAAACTGAAAGGGCTGAAAGCCCGAACGAGTATAGCCGAGGGCAAGCCGAGCTTGCGAGCGCCCTGGGCGGCGATTGCGAAACAGACCGCCAAACGGCACCTTCCGCGTCGCCGTTTGCCTTGCCTTGAGTTTCCTTGTCCGTAAACTTCCCGCGCAGATGTTGGATCTCGCTTCACTCAACCCGCAACAGCGCCTCGCTGTGGAAAGCATTCACGGGCCAGTCCTGATTTTGGCCGGGGCCGGGACGGGTAAGACGCGCGTGATCACTTACCGGATTGCCCATTTGATTGAAAAAGGCGTGCCCGCCGATCAGATTCTCGCGGTCACTTTCACCAACAAAGCTGCGCGGGAGATGAAGGAGCGTGTCGGCAAACTCCTGAGGCGGCCCCCGCGGCACAAGGGCGAAAAGCGGGCTGGCCCGACCGTCTGCACCTTCCATTCGTTTTGTGCCCGGCTGCTCCGGCAACACATCGAATCGCTCGGCTACAAGCGGAATTTTGTCATCTACAACGAATCCGAGCAACTTGGCGTGATGAAACGAATTCTGAGCCAGATTTCCGCCGATGGAGAATCGACCGATCCCAATGCCATTCTGGCCTGCATCAGCCGCTGGAAAAACGGCAGTTCCGTCGTCCACGTCGAAGAGAGCGTCAAAGCCCTGGCCCAACATCTCCGCCAGCGTTATGAGCGCGCTTTGCACGCCTGTAACGCAGTGGATTTTGACGACCTCCTCCAGCTTGCTCTCCGGCTTTTGCGTGAGCATCCGGAGATTCTCGAAAGCTGCCGCGCCAGGTTCCGCTACGTGATGGTGGATGAATATCAAGACACCAACGCCGTCCAGTTCGAATTGCTCCAAATGCTCACGGCCGAGCATAGAAACCTTTGCGTGGTGGGCGACGACGACCAAAGCATTTACGGCTGGCGGGGCGCGGAAATAGCCAATCTGCTCAATTTGGAATCGCACTTCCGCGACGTAAAAATCGTCAAACTGGAACAGAATTACCGTTCGACCAGCGCCATTCTCAGCACCGCAAACGCCCTCATCAAAAACAACGTGCGGCGGCGCGGCAAACAACTCTGGTCGCAAAATGGGCCGGGCACGAAAATCACCCTGCATGCCTTCAGCAATGACGAAGAGGAAGCACGCACCATTGTCGAGGAAATCGAGTACGTCCGCCTGGCCCTGCGGGTTCCCTGGGGCGAGCAGGCCGTGTTGTTCCGCACCAACCAGCAGTCGCGTTCGCTCGAAATGGCTTTGCGCAAGGCGGAGGTCCGCTATCACCTCATCGGCGGGCAAAGCTATTTCGACCGGCGGGAAGTAAAGGATTTCCTGGCTTACCTCAAAGTGATTTTAAATCCGCATGACGACATCAGCCTGCTCCGGATCGCGAACGTGCCCGCGCGGGGATTGAGCGAGGCCACCATGGAACGGCTGTTGTCGGCCAGCCAGGAACGGCATTGTTCGGTGTTCGCCGCCATGAAACATACGGACGTGCAGGGAAGCTTCCTCGCTCGAGCCGGCTCGAGCGTCCGGACGTTCGTGGAATTGATTGAGAATGCGCGCCAGACCTTGGAGGCGGCCTCACCCGGCAGAATGGGCGAATGGGCCGAACGATTCATAAGCGGGATCGGCTACTTCGATGAGCTGCGGCGAACCGAGAAAAATGAGCAAACGGCTGAGAATCGAGTGCGTAATCTGCGCGAACTGCTGGTCAGCCTGGACGACGCCGAGCTTGAGGGGAACGGGCCGGTTGAACGGCTCGAAAACTTTTTGGAGACGCTAATGCTCGACAGCGAGCGGGAATCGGAAAAGGAGAAGGCTGGCGACGCGGTCACGCTCATCACCATGCACAGTTGCAAAGGGCTGGAATTTCCCCACGTTTACATTGTGGGGATCGAAGAGGGCCTGCTGCCGCATTCGCGCTCGAAGCTGGAAAACACGCTCGACGAAGAACGGCGCCTCTTCTATGTGGCCATCACCCGGGCCATGCGGACATTGACCTTGAGTTACTGCCTCGGGCGGCAGAAATACGGGCAGACGCTGCCCTGCCATCCCTCCCGCTTTCTCATGGAGCTCCCGGTCGAATTGATCGAGCATGCCGACGAGAAGGGCAAGGCGCAGGTATCGGCGGACGCCGGAACGGATTTCTTTGCCACGCTCCGAGCGGCGGCGAGCTGAAGAGAACGTTTGGAAGTGCCGGCAGAGGTGGCAGAGCAAGAGGACTGGCGCACTCCAAAACCTGGCGGACTTCCCAGCGGCTCTGGTGAACGCGAAGCGTCTTGGAGTGCGGTAGTCCTCTACCGCTTTTTCCTCGGAGCGTGCTGCGACTCATGGTCAGGATTCGCCCGTTGGTCCTCCTACGCCCGGTGCGAAAGCGCCAGAGGACTGGCGCACTCCAAAACCTGGCGGACTTCCCAGCGGCTCTGGCGAACGCGAAGCGTCTTGCAGTGCGGTATTCCTCTACCGCTTTTTCCTCGGAGCGCGCCCGCGGCTCATGGTCAGGATTCGCCCGCTAGGTTCATCCTGCGCACGACACCAAAGCGCCAAAGGACCGGCAGAGCGCGCAGCGGCGACGGCGCTTTGCTGGGTGGGCTGTTGATCGCCGAGGGAGCCAAAGTGGTGTCGCGCTTCACTTGCCGCTATCGCTTGCCACCACACTCCAAAAGCTATCGGGCTGCAGCCCGAGCCTTCTTCTTCGGCTTCGCTTTATCGGGCGCGGGCTTCGACGCTTCGGAGGTCTTTGACATTGCTTCCAGTTTGCTTTTCAACTCATCAAAGTCCTTGCGCAAGGATTGGTTTTCCTTCTGCAAGGCCAGCACCTCTTTGCGCAACTGGCCAAGTTCCGGAGCGGGCTTGCGGGCATCGCGGATGGCATTGAGCGCTTTTTCTGCCGCGGACTGCTGAGGTGTCTCTTTGCCCGAACTGGCGAAGGTTTCCAGAACGGCAATCGTGCCGGCATCTTCGAGCTCACCCAAGGCGGCAATCGCAGCCACCTGCACCCGCTCCTTCTGGTGGTTGACGTGACCCAAAAGAAATTCGCGAACCGCGGACTTGTCGTCCTGGTTCCGTGCCAGAAAGGCTAGCGCACTGAGTCCGCGCCCAAAACCGGCGCTGGTAAAATCCTTTTCATGCTTCTGCAAATGCTCGCGGAGCGGCTCGATGTAGGCCGGATCGGCCTGGGCGCGCATGGCCGCAATGGCGGCATCCGCAAACGCATTGCGGTAGGATTCCGTTCGCAGATACTGAAGCAGAAGCTCCCCGGTGTCGGGCCGGGAATAAGCCCCAAGCGCGCTCAACGCCTTGGCCTGAATCTCGGGATTGCTCTCCCGGGCAATGGTTTGCCGCAACTGTCCCAACGTCTCTTCCCGATAAAAGCCGGCGATATCGGATACGACCTGGTGGCGGGCCCGGGCGTCGGGCTGCTCCATCGAGTTGGTCAATGCCTTGAATGCCTCGCCGGCATGAATCGCTCGCAGCGCCTGGGAGGCCGCCATGCGCACCGCGTAGAAGGGGTCCGTCTTTAGCGCTTTTTCCAGACGGCCAATGGTATCGTGACCCTTCTTTTTGCCTAGCTGCTCCGCGGCGATCAGCCGCCCCACCGCGTCAGACTGATCTTCCAATTGCGCATAGAGCATGGCGTTCGGCGGCGAGAAATCGATTTTGGCGAGCAAGGTCAGTTCGGGATCGATCCGCACGATCTCCGGCGCGCCGGTCAGGGGCACGTAAAAGTCCTCCGCCTGCCCATTCACGGTCACGGCATGATTTGCCGTCCAATCCTTCGTTTTGAACCGAAAGGTCAGCGGGAACTGGA
>CAZCUL010000018.1:0-5077 GCA_964501475.1 uncultured Verrucomicrobiota bacterium
GACATTCGTCTCCGCGTTGATATTGGCCGTTTCGCTTGGAGTTTGTGCCGCCGCCGACACGCCGAAGGCTGGCGATAAAGCGCCTCTCATTGAAGGCACGGATCAGGACGGCAAGACCTGGAAGCTGTCCGATCATGCCGGCGAACACACAGTCCTGCTCTACTTTTATCCGAAAGATGATACTCCTGGCTGCACGAAGCAGGCTTGCGGGTTGCGAGACCGAATGGGTGATTTAAAGAAAGAAGGCGTCGAGGTGGTCGGCGTGAGCTTTGACACAGCGGAAAGCCACAAGAAATTTCAGGAGAAGCATAATCTGAATTTCACGCTGCTGGCTGACACGGAAGGCAAGATTGCGGATGCCTACGGAGTGCGCCGCGGTCCAGGCGCGAAGTTTGCGCGGCGCGTCAGTTTCCTCATCGCTAAAGACGGCAAAATCATCCACGTCACCGACACGCCTTCGGCTGATACCCACCTGGGGGAGATGAAAGAAGCGGTGGCTAAGCTGAAATCCTGAACGAGGCCACCCTGCTGAAAGGCGGCCGCGGCGGCTTGGTCCACCGACGAGCTTGGCTTTTTGACTGGAGACGGACGTCGCCGAAGAAAACGATTTGAGTGAAGCGCGTCCCGAACTGGTCGAGGCGCTCGAGGCGGAATTGCAATCCTTGACCGAGCACGCAGGCAGCGTCGCGTTGGTGAGCCAGGACCTTTTCGCTTCGCGATCTTAGGAAACCCGCTAAGCTTTCGCTTCCATGGCCGGCGCACTGCCCATCTATGAAATCGAAGAGCACATCCTCGCCCGGCTCCGCGGCACGCGACGCTTGATTCTGTCGGCACCGACCGGGTCGGGCAAATCGACTCAGGTGCCGCAAATGCTTCTGAAGCATGGCTTCCTCACTGGCGGGCAGGCGGTCATTCTGCAGCCGCGCCGGCTCGCCACACGGCTGTTGGCGGGAAGGGTTGCTGAGGAGTTGGGCGTTCAAGCAGGGCGCGAAGTCGGCTACCAAATCCGTTTCGAAAACGTCAGCGGGCCCGAAACGAAGATCAAATACGTCACCGAAGGGGTTTTGCTTCGACAGATGGTGCAGGACGCGAAATTGAAGGGCATTTCAGTCCTGATCTTCGATGAGTTTCATGAGCGGCATTTGTACGGCGATATCACCCTGGCCAGGGCGCTGGACCTGCAAGAGACCGAGCGGCCCGATCTCCTCTTGATCGTCATGTCGGCAACGCTGCAAACCGATCTGCTGGCCGATTATCTCAAGCCGTGCGCAATCCTTTCGTCCGAAGGCCGCATGTTTCCGGTCGAAATCGAGTATGACACCGAACCGGGTTATCTGGAGCGCCGCCCCGTTTGGGAACAAGCCGCGGAGGCCTTCAGCCACCACATGCGTTCCGGCGGCAGCGGCGACGTGCTCGTGTTTATGCCGGGCAGTTTCGAGATTTCCCAAACCATCGAGGCCATTCGTCACGTTCCCGAGTCGAAAGGTTTTGTGGTTCTGCCGCTGCACGGCGAATTACCGCCGCGCGACCAGGACGCCGCTGTGGCTCGTTACGGGCAGCCGAAGGTCATTGTTTCAACCAATGTTGCCGAAACCTCGTTGACCATTGATGGCGTGCGTTGTGTGATCGACTCGGGGCTGGCGCGAACTCCGCGCTACGATCCTTACCGGGGCATCAACACCCTGCTCATCGAGAAGATCAGCCAGGCTTCGGCGGACCAGCGCGCCGGACGCGCCGGTCGAACCGCCCCGGGCAGATGCGTTCGTCTCTGGTCCCGCGAAGAACATGGCCATCGCATGCCCCAGGAATTGCCGGAGGTCAAACGGCTCGATTTGTCGGAGGTGGCGCTGACCTTGAAAGCGGCGGGCGTGACCGAGCTGCGAAAGTTTCGCTGGCTGGAACCGCCGGGCGAACAAGCCCTGGCCCACGCGGAAGAACTTCTCCAGGACCTCGGCGCCATCAAACCCGGCTCCGGCGACCAGGGAGAAAGGGGTGGCCGGATTACTGAACTGGGCATGAGGATGCTGGCCTTCCCGGTGCATCCGCGTTACGCCCGGATGTTGCTGGCCGCGCAGGAACTGGGTTGTGTCTATCAAGCCGCGCTGATTGCGGCCCTTACGCAAGGCCGCGATCTGCTCCTGCGAAACGTGGACCGCGGCGCCCGCGAGTTTCGGGACGATCTGTTTGGTGATAAGGCGGAATCCGATTTCTTTCTCCTGATGCGGGCATGGAGCTTTGCGGCTAAAAACGATTTCCGCCTCGAAGCCTGCCGCCGCGCCGGCATTCACATGGTCACCGCCCGGCAGGTAGCGCCGCTGCTCGATCATTTTCTGCGCATCGCCCGGCGCGAAGGGCTGAATGTCGAGCAACGCCCGGCTCCCGACGAGGTTGTGCAGAAGTGCATTCTGATTGGGTTCTCGGACCGTGTGGCGCGTCGAATGGATTCCGGGACGTTACGCTGCGAACTGGTTCACGGTCGGAAGGGCTTGCTCGCGAGGGAGAGCGTCGTGACGCACAGTCCGCTTTTCGTGGCAGCCGAAGTAAGGGAAATCGAAGGCAAAGACAAAACCGTCAATACACTGCTCTCGCTGGCGACAGCCATTCAGCCAGCCTGGCTTCAGGAATTGTTTCCGGAAGACCTGCAACGCGACCAGGAGGTCTTTTACGATACGATTGTGCGCCGTGTTTACGCCGAGGAGCAGTTACGTTTTCGCGGTCTTCCTTTGGAACGCCGGAAGATGGAGCCGCCTCCAGCCGACGCAGCAGCCCGCTTGCTTGCGGATGAAGTGATGGCTGGCCGGCTCACACTCAAGGAATGGGACCATGGGGTGGACCAATGGGTCGTCCGATTGAATGCGATGAGCCGTTGGTGTCCGGAGTTTCAATTACCGCCAATCACCGACGAGGCAAAGCGTCACTTGATCGAGCAGCTTTGCCACGGAGCATTTGGCTATAGAGACATTAAGGATGCGCCGGTGAAGCCGGCAATGAAAAGCTGGCTGAGCCCCGCACAGCAAGAGCTCATTGAGATGCATGCTCCGGAGCGAATCACGTTGAGCAATGGCCGGAATCCCAAGGTTACTTACGCAGCGGACAACCCACCCTATATCTCGTTGCGCATTCAAGAGCTCTACGACGTGCAGGCGATCCCGAAAATCGCCCTCGGCAGGGTGCCGGTGCTGGTCCACATCCTGGCCCCCAACATGCGCCCGGTCCAGGTGACTCAGGATCTGGGCAGCTTCTGGCGGGAACACTATCCCCGGATCAAATCCGAGCTGCAGCGCAAATACCCGAAGCACCAGTGGCGCTAAAAGCTCCATCAACAGGAATTGCGGAGGAAACCCAAAAGAATCGTTCATGGATAAACCACGGCCGGACAAGCAAGACGGTTGATCTGCCGGGTGCTGGTTGTCTCCTGTCATTGGGCGTCGTTTTGGCGGCCACAGGAGAGCTTATACAAACGGGCCTGGAGCGTATGAGGAATGAATGGCAAAACCGATCGCCGCAGCGCTTTGCCGATTCTCGGACGGCCCGGTTGAGCTGTGGGTGCTTAAGAGGTTCACTACCTTAGCCTTGGAAAGAGCATGCGAGCAATCATGAGGCGCTGCAGCGGTGATAGGCCGGCGCGCCCTCGCCCGTCTCGGCGTCCAAGCCCTTGGAACACCTTTCAGGGAAGGATTTGAACCTTGACGGAGCCGCTTGCGGTATCTATGTTCGGCTAGAACGGTAAAGCTTGCTGGTGCGCCAGCGCGAGGAAGTCGGAGATTATTTCTGCCGACTTTTTTATTCCCCGGATGGTGGGGAGGAGATGGTTATGAATGCCGATTTTTTAGCAGTTTTGGAATTTTGGGAACGCGAGAAGGGGATCAGCCGCCAAACGCTCATCGCGGCGGTCGAGGAAGCCCTTGTGTCCGCAGCCAAAAAGGCTGTCGGTCCGGCCCGGGAACTGCGCTGTTCGATCGATCAGAAGGGCGGTGATATCAAGGCTTTCGCGAAACTTGTAGTCTCGGAAAAGGTGGCCTCGAAGCACGATCAGATCTCAGTATTTGATGCCCGCCGCATTAAACCGGATGCGCAGCTTGGGGACGAAGTGGAAGTGGAGGTGACTCCGGCCAATTTCGGGCGAATCGCTTCTCAATATGCCAAACAAGCCTTGATGCAGCACATTCGGCGGGCGGAAAAGCAATTGATTTTCACGGAGTTCAAAGACCGCGTGGGCGACATCATCAGCGGCGTGGTCCGGCGCTTTGACCGGTCGGATGTCACGGTGGATTTAGGCAAATACGAGGCCTTGTTGCCCAATCGGGAGCGGGTGCCCACCGAGGAATATCAGATTGGCGAACGCATCCGGTGCTACGTGAAAGCGGTGGAGAGCGGGGCGCAGGGGCCGGAGATTATTCTTTCGCGGGCCGACCCGCAATTTGTGATCAAGCTGTTCCAGTTGGAAGTTTCGGAGATTAACGACGGCACCATTGAGGTTAAAGGGATAGCGCGTGAGCCGGGGTTTCGAACGAAACTGGCGGTCTATACGCGGGATGAGAAGGTCGATCCGGTAGGCGCCTGTGTCGGCTTGAGGGGGCAGCGCGTTAAGAATATCGTTCGCGAGCTGAACAATGAGAAGGTGGACATCATTCGCTGGGATTCGCAGGTGAAGGTCTATATTGCCAACGCGTTGGCGCCGGCGAAGCTGAAGGCGTTTGAAGTGGACGAGGAACGCAGGCGCGTGAAAATTATTGTAAGCGAGGACCAGTTGTCGCTGGCCATTGGGAAGCGGGGCCAAAATGCCCGATTGACTTCGAAACTGACGGGCTGGCAGGTTGATATCGAAGCGGAACGAGTCGCTCGTGTCGGTTTTGACGAGAAGCTGGCCCAGGCGGTGGACGCATTGGCGGCCATCCCGGGCATCAGTCACGAGCAAGCCTCTATTCTGGTCCATAAAGGATTGACGAGTTTGGAAAACCTGATGCAGGCGGAAGTAAACGACCTGGCCGAGATTCCGGAAATTGGAAGCCAGGCCGAGTCCATTTTGGAAGCCGCGAAAGCCGAAGTGATGCGTCGCTCGGTGAAAGTCGGGGAG
>CAZCUL010000019.1:0-5779 GCA_964501475.1 uncultured Verrucomicrobiota bacterium
CCAGCAGTCCGAGCAGGCCGCTCGGCACCAGATTGGTTGCAATCGTGCCCTCGACGAAAAGCTGGTCAGCCAGTGTCTGGTAAGTGACCGGCCCCGGTTGCATGAAGATGCGGGCCACCTCCTGGCCGTTGAGATGGATCACTGCGCCGTCGTCAAAAAGCAGGCGGGTTTCGAGGGCCGCGAATACCGTCGGGTCGAGAACGACAAATGACCGCCGAAAATATGTGGTGATGTATTTGTCGCCCGGGTTCGGACCGAAACCGACCACGGTCACTTCATCGTCATCGCCATATCCGAGCTGCGCCGGGCCGCTCGCCCATGAACTGTCGTCGAACAAGCGCGCGCTCCAGGCCGCGCCTTGATCAGTGCCATCGTCCAAATACTTCCACACGCTCCCGAACCCGATGAGGGGATTGGAAGTGAGCAAGCGAGGGAACGCTCCCATGTCCGCGCGCGAACCGTCGGCATCGGCGGGTGACGCCGGGTCGCCGCTGTCGATGCACGGCGAGCCGGCGCTCAGGCGGTAATCCCCCGCGCCGGGATTCAGAAAGAGCGGGTCTGCATCGATGTTTCCCGTGCCCGGCCACCCCTCTGAGACGTCGCTGTAGCCGATCGTGAAATTTGTCGCGCCGAAGTCCGATTGCACCGAGTCGCCGCCCCACAAGACCGAGTTCGTGATGCGGAAATCGACGAATGGCCCCGGAGCATTGTCCTTCCGATTGGCCCAGACGTTCGTGAGATTGTCGGTGAGGGTGCAGTTCTGGATGGTGACAAGCGTGGCGGGTCCTCCGCTCCATTTGGCCGCAATGCCGACGGTCGAATTGACGATCAGTGAACGCCGCACGTATGTCTGCCCGTTGAAGACGCTGATGCCCTTGGCATCTTCAATCACGCTGTCCCAATCGCGAATGATGCAGCTCTCGACTGTGACGTCTGCGTTCAATGTATCGACGCCATCGTCATCACCGAAGGCGATCACCGAATTCGCGAGCGTGATCGTTTGCCCGGCCTGCTGGTCGTGCAGGTAAATGCCGTCGGCGTCATCCGGCCCGCGCATGTCGAGGATGGCACCGTTGGTGAACAGGAGCGACGTGCCGGCGATCTCCGGACCCATGCGCGCGCGTTGCAAAAGGCAGTCGTTGAAAATGAGCGTCGAGCCGCTGGCCTGCATGATCTTGCCCGGCGTGCCGTTGGCTTCCGCGTGATCGGTGATGCTGCACGACTCGAAGGTAATGGCGGAACCGTTCGGCCGAATGGCGGGCGCCTGCCCGGTGTGGCCTTCGCCGGGAGCGCGTCCGGCGCGTGTGATCGACGTGTGGCGGTAAAGAGATGGTTGCGCATTGTTATGACGAATCTGTCCCCAGCGCTGACCGGCCGTCGCGCAGGTGATTGTCACCGGGTCGGACTCTGTCCCGAGCGAATTGATGGCGCCGTTCACGAAAATGTCCGGCGCCGTTGTCCCCGAAGAGACGCCGTTTACCAGCACCAGTGTATTGGAGAGAATCGTCAGCGTGTGGCCGCTCGGGACGGTGACATCGGCGGTGACGTTAACGACGCCGCTCCAGGTCGTGGCTGTGCCGGGCAATGTTCCACTCACGGTCGTTTGCGGAACTCCGGCCAGGCTTTGAAGCTGCCGCTCGGCCTGCAACGTATCCGCCGTCGCAGTCAGCGTAAAATCGCCCCCGCCGGAAAACGTGACGAGCGCGCTGCCGATTCCGTTGTGCAACGGGATGCGGTTCGTGGAGAGCGAAATCCCGCCGGTGGCGCTGAGCAGTGCCTCGCTGTTCCACAAGGTGTGGTCGCGCGCGCCGCTGGGATTGCGGACTTCCACGCGGACGAGGACCGGGACTTGCGGCAGATAGCCGTGCTGGGTGATCAGACGCAGGCTGCGTTCATCGGCGCGCGCGTTCATCGCCGCCGCCAACGGGATCAGCAGGGAGACGCACAGAAGGGCGAATGTCGAAACGGAACGGATACAAGATTGTTTCATATTTGTAACGCGCTGCAAACATCAGATCAGCGCCTCAGCACCTAATGGGTATTGTGCCAATAATGGCAGCTTTAGAGGCGAAGGGCAAGTCGGGAGCCTGTTCTCCCGGGGACGCCGGGCCATCCTGGTCTTTTGAACTTCCCAACGTCCCGCTTCAATCTGCTGCCGGAAGGCGTTGGGAAGCGGACACGCGGGATGTTGCGGGCGTAATCCATCGTGACGCCGCGGCCTTCGCTCATGCGTGCCATCAGCCGCCAGCGGACCGCGGCTGTCCCCAGCCGCAGCGCTCGAGAATGCGAAAGGCACTGGGGAGTCCGCAAAGGACCAAGGCTGGCCTCAGGCGCAGTGCGCCGCGAAAAATGGCTGACGCCGGAGATACAGGCTTCTCTTACGGCTGGAATCGCGCGCGGTAAAACCGCCCATCATGACGGGAGGCGGCGAAATCGGTGTATTCCGCCGCGCCATTCCCGCTTGCGATTGCAGCGATGATTGCCCAGGTTTCCATGTCGGGCGAAGCTTCCAGCAGAAAGAGACCGCCCGGCGAGCCGGTAATCGATATGCGGGCTTCGCCTCCCGGCAACATTTCCAGCGCCAGCACCGGGGGTTCGGGCTCGTTTACTGTGAGCGCGGCTGCCTGACTCAAAACCGAGCCGCCATAATTGCTGACCCGCACCGAATAACTGCCGGCATCAGCCATTGCGACATTGCTGCGCGTGTAGCTGCTGCCGGTTGCGTCCGGGATATTCACGCCGTTGAACCGCCATTGGTAGCTGAGCGGCGGGGCGCCGGTGGCGCTGACGGCAAATGTAACGTTGCCGCCTTCGTAAACCGACCGGCTCTGCGGATGCGCCGTAATGGCCGGCGGCGGAGGCGGGAGGTAAACAAACTTGATGGCATCCGCCAGGACCACCTTCGAGTCATGGACGAAATCGTCCGTGATGCGGACATAGCCGGCGCTGCCGGCATTAAACTGGAACGTCCCGAGCAGGTTCCAGCGCCCGCCATTGCTCTGCTGGTTGACGCGCACCACCTCTGTGCCGCCGCTGTAGGTCACGGCATAAGGCGCGTTGCTGGGACGATTGCCCCCCTGAGGATACCAGGCATAGACCTGGTAATCTCCGGCCACAGCCAGGTTCGGCGTGTATTGGAGATAAGCGCCGCCGCTGCCCTGGGACTTGTAACGGTAATCTCCTCCATATTTATCCGCTGAACTGCTCCCGGTGCTCCAACTCCCGGAAATCGTCGCCTGCGGGTTATCAATGATGATGTCGTTCACGACGCCGGAAGCGGTGGTAGTAAACGTGAAGTCTCCAGAAACGGCTTCGTTACCTGAAGCGTCGGTCGAACGAACGCGAAAATGGTAGGTGGTGGAAGATGTCAATCCGGTCAAAGCAATCGAGTGGTCAATCACCAATTCAGCGCTGGTGACCGACCCTCCATAACCGGTGTCCACACCGAATTCGACGACACTGTCCGCCAATTCGTCGGTCGCCCAGGAAATCGTAGCCGACGCAAAAGCCACATCAGCGGCAATCACAGCGGAAATCACGGGAGGCGCCATATCTGTTCCGCTCAAAACGAGATTTGCGGTCGTCACTTCGCCGGTGTTCACCGTCACGGTGCGCGTTTGCGATCCGAGTCCGCTGGCGGTGGCAGTGATGTTGTAAGTGCCCGGCTGCAAATCCACCGCTCCGTAGAAGCCGGTCGCGTCGGTGATGGTGTTTTTATTGTTCGGACCGGTTATGGTGACGCTGGCGCCATCGAGCGGATTGGTAGGGCCGCCGCCATAGACAAATCCCTTGAGATGGCCTTTGGTGGGCGCGGTTTTCCAGGGCATGACCGGCGGATTCGCAGGAGCGGGCGAGACTGCATTCCGGACGGCGGTGTAGAATGCCGAACGGGAAATCCCGTCTTTCGTAGGCACCATATAAGAGTAAATAGAAAAGCCATCCGCATAATTGCCCCGCGGCGATGGCAGGCGGGTATAGTTCAGTTGAAAGAGCGCATTGGAGAGCGAATTCAAATAGGTGCCCGGGCCAATGGCGATATGGCGATTATACCGGTGGTCTTTGGCGAACGTGTTCCAGTTTGCCCAGGCGGTGGGGTGTGTGTTCTGGTTGAAGTAGGCCATGGGAATGCCTAAGTCCAAAATGCCCTCCTCCATCCAGGCGCGCCAATCCTGAAGCACATGCGAATAGGCGTCGGTGCTCGTCCAGTTTGCCGTGCTTGTCACACCCGGCGCCCAGGTAATCAGGTCCCCCGAGATTTTGACGTGCGGCTTCAGGGCGATGGCCGAAAGATAGACTTTACGGACCAATGCGGACACCTGGTCGCGGCGAAATTGCTTCCAGACGCTGTCAGTCGAGATGGGTTTGCCGGTGCGCCCATGCCGGGCGTTGAAGCGGGCAACCGCAATCGGATTGTAACCCCACGTCGGGCCGGCATAACGGATGTAATCAAAGTTCAACCCGTCCACGTCGTAGCGGCTGATGATGTCCATGCAGACGTTAAAGGTATGCTCCTGGACTTCGGGATGCGCGGGATCAAAGCCGAAATTCGAGCCGTCCCATTGGTTGCCCGCATTATCTTCGGTCAGCCAGTCCGGATGCAGATTGTAGGGATGATCGGGTTGCGGGGGCACGCTGCTCTGCTTGTTCCAAATATTGTAAGTGACGATCCAGGCATGCACCTCGATGCGCGGGCCGGTATTCGTATTGTGAGCTTTGGCGATCAGATCGGCCAGTGGATCGAAACTCTGCGGCGACACATCGGTGGCCTTTGGCTCGAAGTTGCTGTTGTAATAGGCGTCGCCACGCTTGCGAACTTCGACGATGACCGCATTGAAATTTCCCGCGCGGGCATCGGCCACCATCTGCGAAACTTCACTGCTGTTTCGCAATCCGGCGTGAAAAGTATCGGCCCACATGGCGCGAAATTCTTCTGCCGAAGCCGGTAAAGCCAGCAGACATAACCATAGCCAATGCGCTCCGTTCTTCATGAAATCGCGGACAACCTAGCAGCCTTCACAGCCCTTGCAACCCAAGATGGCCGGCAGGGCCGGCAGGGGAATTGGGCGTAGGTTTATTGGGAACCTCGACGTTCTTTGGAGCGCGGACAGCCATGTCCGCACGCTGTTTGGAGCCGAGTCGCACGGATATACAGGTCGGCGCTCCGAAGCCAGCTTCCCGAAACCAGTTTCAATAAAAAGACGGCGCGCCCAAAAGCGCGCCGCCAGTTGGCAACTGAACTCAGTCTTTCGATTAGCGCCGTCGCAAATAAGTAAGGAGCAGCCCCACGCCGCCCAACACTACCAGAGCGTAGGTGGAGGGCTCGGGGACTGGCACAACTTCCAGCCGAATGTTGTCAAACCAAACCGGCCCGCCTGGCGAGCTCAGATTCGAAGGACCTCCGAACCGGAGGTCTGTGAAGGGATTGGCCGAGGGCGCGCCGAGCGATTCGAACGTGCCGTCAATCGTGCCATCGGCGCCCACATCGATCGTTACAACCACTCCGGCCGTGGAAAAGAGAGCCTGATACCGGTTCCAGCCCGCGGGCTGCCCGGACGATCCAACCAAGCCTGCTTCGATGGGAACCCAGTTTTCATTCCCTGCAAAACTGAGGATACGGGTATGATAGTGCTCGGTGGTGCCGTTGTAATGTCCCATTTCAAACAATGGATTCGCACCGTTCCGCAAACCGACAGTCAAGCGTTCATTTGCGCTCGTGCCATCGTCATAAATGTCCGCGCTGAGAACGATGTTATCGGTGGCATTTGGACTCAGGGAAAAG
>CAZCUL010000020.1:0-5349 GCA_964501475.1 uncultured Verrucomicrobiota bacterium
CGCGCCGCGGAGAACGCCGGAACCCGTTCTGAGCCCAGACCCGCCAGACCATCCAAAAGGCTTCCCGCACGATCTTGCCCGACATTTTCGAGCTGCCATGAAAACGGTCGGTGAAAATGATGGGAACCTCCTCGATCTTCATGCCTTGCCGCCAGATTTTGTGGGTCAGCTCAATTTGAAAACTATAACCGTTCGAGCGCACCGCCTCGAGATCGATGGAGAGAAGTGCGTGTCGGCGGAAGCATTTGTAACCACCGGTAGGATCGCTGAAGGGCATGCCTGTGATGATGCGCACATATTTCCCTGCGGCCATGCTGAGCATGAGCCGCTTCAATGGCCAATTGATGACTCGAATGCCGTGAAGATAGCGGGTGCCGAGGACGAGGTCCGCGTTCTCCATCGCTTTGAGGAAATTGGGGATCTCTCCCGGGTCATGGGAAAAGTCGCCATCCATTTCAAAAATGAATTCGTAATCGCGCTGCAATGCCCAGGCGAAGCCGGCGCAGTAGGCGCGCCCCAAACCGTTCTTCTCCTGCCGGTGGAGCACGTGAAAAAGGGGGTTCTCCGCCGCGATCTCGTCGGCCAACTGGCCTGTGCCGTCGGGTGAATTATCGTCCACGACCAGCATTTCCACCTGAACAGGCAACTGCATGAGGCGCTGGACCAGCGCGGGAAGGTTCTCGCGCTCGTTGTAGGTGGGGACGATGACCAGCGTTTTCCGGCTCATGATCGCAGCGTCGCTGCACAGAGGTAAGCGGGCGCGGCTGCGAACTCAAGTTTGGAATTCCAATGGGCGCCGAAATCCCAGGTTCAAGCAGGTGCCAGCCCTTCACCCGAGCTTTACGGCTGCTGCTGGGTTTTGCGAGATGTCATTGTTTGACTACCGAAAGAATCCGGAGAGGCGGCAGCGGGAGAGTTAACGACGTTGGGATCATGAGCAGGGGTAGCTCGTGCCTCGCAACCCTGGGCTTTGGGACCAATCCCGTTGGGATTCTCAATGCCTTTTGGCAATCCCAAAGGGATTGTGCCTTCAGCCCAAGGTTGCCCGGGTTTGCGAGGCTACCTTGGGTAAACATTTCGGAATTGAAGTCAACCGCAACGCGGTTGCGGCCATTCTGTTTTCGTTCGGCGCGCGGGTGAAACGGCCCCAACCCGTTTGGGTTGTGATTTTCTTTGGACGTTTTCCCAGGGTAGCTCAGCTCGCCGAGCCGGCCGCCCCTGGGGCCGAAAAGGTTGGCCAGGGCAGCCACGACATGCTGGAGAGGTTATGGGTTGCTTGAACGACCCGTTCATGACCGAGAAGTTTCTCCAGTTAACCCGATTAACCCGGTATTTAATTGACGGCTGACCTCATACCCGTCATCGTCGCGACCAACGAGCAATCCCCAACTGGTGAAAGCAACCCGCACGCAAAGCTTGCCGGGGAGCCTTAACAGGTCGTTTTGGTTAATCTTCCTTGCTGGTCTGCTCTGTACTTCTACCGGGTTGGCGTTGCCACAGCGCCTCGGTGACTTGGACGAAGACACCCAGCCGACTGTCCTGGATTTGGTTCGCCTGATTAACCACATCAACGGCGTCGCTCCTCTGCCCAGCGAGCTTATGCCTTTCGGTGATCTGAACGAGGATGGTGTGATCAATCAGTTGGATGTCGATTTGATTGCCGACGCCATTTTGGAGATCTCTCCATTGCCCAATCCCTTTTCCGCTCCAGTTCTAACACCACACGTCACAGCGACGAACGGCTCTAGCCTCCTCATCACGGGCGTTTCGCGGCCCAACCGCCAGATCCTCGTTACCGGCGGGCAGTTTGCCGTGTTTGCCGTCGCCGACAGCAACGGCCTGTTCTCCGTCACCGTCGATTTGCGGCCCAACCAGTTGAACAATCTTTTCGTCACCGCTTCGAGCAGCAACTTCCTTTCGGGCATTCCGCAGCCGTTGCGCATCCTGCAAGATTCCCAGCCGCCCAGCCTCTACATCGATTTCCCGACAAACGGCCAGACCCTCTACACCAGCAACACGGTCATCGCCGGCCGCATTGGCGACATGCTCTCGGGTTTCATGGGCCTCGAAGTGTTCGTGCATTCTTCGCCATCCGAAGGTTCTCCTCCCGCGCCCCTCGGAGGGGAGAGGGGTACTGTCAACGTCGGCATCGGCAACAACGGCACCTTCGAACGCAGCCTCGTGCCGCTCGCCGAAGGCACCAACCTCATCACCGTCACCGCTTCCGACATCCACGGCAATGCCGTCACCAAGGCAATTAGCATTCAGTATTCGGTGCTCAGTAATCAGCCGCGCCTCCTCCTCGTCTCCGGCGATATGCAGATGACTAACGTCCACCGCCGCCTCGTCCAGCCCATCGTCGTCAAAGCGACCCAGGCCGACGGCGTGACGCCCTTCGCCAACAAACTCATCACCTTCGAAGTCACCCGCAGCGACGGACGCCTGCTCCCCGTCGATGCAAGCGCCGTCGCTAATCCCAGCGCGCTTACCAACGACATCACCCGCACCGTCCACGGCGTGATGCAGCTCCAACTCTTCACGGACGCCAACGGCGAAGCCCGCGCCCGGTGGGCCATGGGCGGCGACGCCGGCCGCGGCAATAACCGCGTCTGCGCCATGAGCGCCGGCATGTCGAACGCCGTCTATTTCTGCGCCTCCGCCCGGCCCGCGGCGGTCAACCAAATCAACATTGGCAGCGGGAACAACCAGAAGTCAGAAGTCGGCAGCCAGCCCCCGGAGCCGCTCCGCGTCTGGGTGAGCGATAGTTGCAACGGGATCGAAGGCCTCCCCATCACCTTCACCATTGTTCGAGGGGGCGGACGGTTGATTCCCTCTCCCGGGGGAGAGGGCCAGGGTGAGGGCGGAACAAATTCTCTCACTATCTTCTCCTCCATCACCGGCCATGCCTCCGTCCTCTGCCAGCTCGGCCCTGACGCCGGCCAGAACATCATCGAGGCCAACTACCCCGGCAACCCCGGCCTGCCCGCCACCTTCATCGCCTACGGCGTCACGCGCGACCCATCGCAGCCGACGCGATTGAGCGGACTTGTGCTCGACAACACCAGTTGCCCCATCGGCGGGGCCGCGTGCAGCGTCAGCGCCGGTGGCCAGATGTTTTTCACCACCACCGACGCGCAGGGCCAGTTCCACTTCACCAACACGCCCGCGGGCCCCGCTCAACTTCGAGTCGATGGAGCGACCGCCACCAACCTTCTCGGCGCGTCGATCCCGACCAACAGCTTTCCGTCCCTCGAATTCTCTCTCATCCTCATCCCAAACGCCGAGAACTCGCTACCCGGCCCCGTGCTCCTGCCGCGCCTCAACCTCAACAACCAGCGCCTCTACTACGGCACGAATGATTTGGTACTGACCTGCGAAGGCATGGAAGGCCTCAAGATGCTGGTGAAAGCCGGCTCCATGCGCAAACCCGACGGCACCCTCGTCACGCCCGCCAATCCGTCCATCATCGCCCTCAACCAGGTGCACCACGACAACGTGCCGATGCCGATCCCGGACGGTGCCAGCCCGCCCTTTGCCTGGACCCTGCAACCCGGCGGCGCCACCTTCGACCCTCCCATCCAGATTGAATACCCGAACATGAGCGGCCTGCCCGCCGGCACCGTGGCCTATTTCCTGAGCTTTAACCACGACACCGAACGCTTCGAAATCGTCGCCAGCGGACATGTGCAGGACGACAGCGCCACCATCGTCACCGACCCGGGTGCGGGATTGAGCATCGCCGGATGGGGGTGCAACTGTCCGCCCTACGCTGTTACGGGGGACTGCGACAAATGTGAAGACCCGGTGCCCTCCCCGTCGGACTTCGTGTTTGAAGACAGACCGATTGAGCCTCGGGACCGACCTGCCGGCAACACGCTTTGCGGATTTACGAGGACGAGCTTTGACGACTCGGCAACGTGGTGCGACTGCGATGAAATTGGAAAACTGACGATCGCTCGCGTCCAGGTTATGGGGAAAATTATGGAAAAGTGGTTCTGGTCGGCCATTACCAATGCGGCCGACATCGCCTTTGTCACTGAACACGAGAATCTGCACGTGGCCGTCTGGCAGGAGTTTTTTGAGGAGATGGTTGCCGAGGCCATCAAGATTAATGGCGTGAAATATCCCGACGAGGAATCCTGCCAGGCGGCCATAGAGGAGTTCAGACGCATCATCTTCGAGGCACATGCGGAGTTCGAGATGCACCAACGAATGGAGGTGGATACCCCATCAGAAAAGGAGAAGTGTCGGGAACTGCTGGACAAATATGCTCCGCCTTCGCCGGCTCCCCTGGCCGCGGCGCCACCCTCTGAACTCCCCGATGACTTCGCGTCAACCCTCTTCGGTGGGACGTGGACGCTCAGTGCGGGTGGGCAGTCGGCCACGGTCGAGACCTTGCGAGGTTTTCGCGTTCGCAATGTTTCGGCACCGGATCAATTCGGGCAGGACGGGCCGGGGTCGGCGCCGGATTTTCTCAGTGACGATCTCATCCGGCTGACAGGGGTCCGTACCAGAGAGGGCATGACAGAGTATGTTTCCAGTGCCTTTTTCCAGGTTCGCCAAAGTGAAAGGACCATCATCGGCGACCTGACGGTCAGCGAAACGCCACCGCGGAGCCCGGAAGCCCTTCGCGCCGTCCCAGACCAGCAGCCCCTCACGCAAGAAGGACAAACCACGCTGGTGCGTGTGACGGCAGTTTTTCCGGATGGCGCCACCGAAGAGCGCATCCTGCGCACAGCCGGAACGACTTATCGGGTCAGCAATCCGGGCGTCGCCACCGTCACGGAGAACGGCCTCGTTACTGCAAGGGCTCCCGGCATCGCGTTCGTTACCGCTGTGAACGAAGGTGCGACGGCGGTGGCGCAACTGAATGTCTCGTTCGGTGATCCACTCACCACCGTCCAAGGATTCTTACAGCGGGAGGATGGAAGTCCCGCCGTCGGAGCGATTGTCAGCGTCAGCGGTCTGGCCACGGGTGTTACGGACGCGGATGGACGCTTTTCGATTGCCGGCGTGCCCACTGGCTTTGGGGTGCTCACGGTGGCGGCACAGATCGTCGAAGGCAGCGTGCGGTTGAGTGGCACAGTGCGACAGGTGATCCCGGTCCCGGCCGGCGTGACCGATGCCGGAATCATCGTTTTAAGACCACTGCCCACGCTCAAAGTGCCGATGGCAGCGGGCGGTTTTTACTCGGTAGCGCTTAAGACAAACGGAAGTTTGTGGGGCTGGGGCGACAACAGCCAGGGGCAACTGGGCGATGGAACGCTTGTGGACAAAGTGAGCCCAATTGCCGTCGAGCTGGCGAATGACTGGGCCTGCGTCGCGGCGGGCGGTGTACACACTGCAGCA
>CAZCUL010000021.1:0-6427 GCA_964501475.1 uncultured Verrucomicrobiota bacterium
TCGGTTTTGCTTCGTCGGCCATAGCAAATCAGGTTAATGGATGCCGGTCTTGGCGTTCGGATTTCGTTGAACGCCTACCGTCTTGCGCGGCCCCTTGCGGGTTCGGGCATTGGTGGAAGTGCGTTGCCCATGCACGGGCAGTCCGCGCAAATGGCGAATGCCGCGGTAGCACTTGATCGCCTGCATCCGTTTCAGGTTCAGTCCAACCTCCCGGCGCAGATCGCCCTCAATGATGTATTTGCCATCCTGGATCGCGTGAACGATCTGGGAAAGCTGTTGCTCGGTCAGATCCTTGGCCCGGATTGCCGGTTCGATGTTTGCCCGCGCGAGAATTTCTCCCGCGTTGGTCGGACCGATGCCGTAGATGTAGCGAAGCGCAATATCTATTCGCTTATGTCCCGGAATCTCAACGCCTATGATACGTGCCATAACTTTTGATCGATCTACTCTTAACCTTGACGCTGTTTGTGGCGCGCATTCGAACAGATGACGCGAATGACGCCTCTGCGCCGGATGATTCGACAATTCTCACACAGCTTCTTTACCGATGCGCGCACTTTCATAAAATTCCTAATCTGCCTGATTTGCAAACACGATCAAGCCTCTCGATAAATCGTAAGGCGACAATTCCACCGCCACCAAATCCCCGGACGCCAGACATCCGGCCCGCGAGGAGTCCCTGGCCAGCGACCGAGCCATGAACCGGTGCCCATTCGAAAGCTCCACTCGAAATCGCATCTTCGGCAGCACTTCCACTATCCGGCCTTGAGCTTTGATAGCATCTTCTCGGGGCACGTCAAAATCTCCGGCTCAGACTCGGTTATCAAGATGGTGTGCTCAAAATGAGCGGATAGTTGACCATCTTTCGTGACCACTGTCCAGCCGTCATTAAGGATCTTTACGTCAGGCGAGCCGGCATTCACCATCGGTTCGATGGCCAAGGTCATCCCGGCCCGCAATCGCGGCGAGTTCTTCCCGTCCACGTAATTTGGCACCTGCGGATCTTCATGCATGGATTTGCCCACGCCGTGGCCGACAAATTCACGCACCACGCTGTAGCCGTTAGCTTCCACATACTGTTGGATGCCCCGCGAAATATCGGCCACGCGGTTACCTACCACCGCCTGCGTAATCCCTTCGTATAACGCCTGTTCGGTGACGTCCAGCAGACGCTGGGTTTCCACTGTGCAACCGCCCACCGGCACGGTTCGGGCATTGTCGCCAATGAAGCCATTGTAGATCACGCCCACGTCGAGGCTTACGATGTCGCCGAAATTGACCTTTCTCTCGTTTGCCAGGCCGTGCACCACCTGGTCGTTCACTGAAATGCAGATGTGGCACGGGTATTTTCGATATCCCAAAAACGCGCTGCGCGCGCCATGCTGCTTGATCCGCGCCGCCCCAAACTGGTCAATGTCCCGTGTCGTCACCCCCGGCTGAATGAAAGCCGACACTTCGTCCAAAACCGCCCTGGCCACCTTGGCCGATACCCGCATCGCTTCCACTTCCCGCTCGTTCTTCAAAATAATCATTTCAACAAAGCCCAAACAGGCTTGATTAGAAACGGCCCTTCAAGCGCCCCTTCTTCAAAAAGCCGTCGTAGTGCCGCATCAAAAGGTGAGACTCCATCTGGCGCATCGTGTCCAGCATCACGCCCACCAGAATAAGCATGCTCGTGCCGCCAAAAAACGTTGCCACTGCGAAGGGTATCGCCATGGCCCGATTGAGCATGATGGGGATGATGGCAATAACCATCAGGAAAATCGCGCCGGCCAGCGTGATCCGGCTCATGGCGTTGTGCAAATAGTTGCTCGTCGCCTGGCCTGGCCGCACACCGGGAATGTAGCCGCCGGACTTCTTCAAATCATCAGCTATCTGGATCTCGTTGAACTGGGTGGCCACCCAAAAGTAAGAGAAGAACAGAATCATCGTCGCGTAGATAACCATATAAAGGAGGGATCCCTCCTGAAGTTGCACCGCTAAATCCCGGAGAAAGGCCACATCCAATGATGCCCCCAGATATTGGAAAATCTTTTCCGGAAACATCAGCAAGGCCTGTGCAAAAATGATCGGCATCACCCCGGCGTAGTTAACCCGCAACGGCAGGAAGGAGGTGCCCCCCGGAACCACTTTGCGCCCCACCGCCCGTTGAGCGTGTTGGACCGCAATCTTTCGCTGCGCCTGCAACACCGCAATCACGCCCGCCACCACCCCGAGCAGCAGCAGCAGCAGCGCAATCAGGTGAAAAGCATTGAAACGCGCCTCCCCGCCCGCGGGGAGGAACATGTCTTTTAGCGCCTGAAAAGCCTGCGGCAGACGCGCCAGAATCCCGATGCTGATGACCAGCGAGATGCCGTTGCCAATGCCGCGTTCGGTGATCTGCTCGCCAAACCACATTAAGAGCAGAGTGCCGGTGGTGAGAATGATCACGGTTTGAATCCGGTACCACCAGACATAGCTGTCCGAGTAGAGCACGAGCCGTCCTTCAAACCCGGGGAAAAGGTTCTGCACATTCTCCCAGCCCAACGCCATCACGTATCCCTGCCCCAAACAGAGGATCACCGTCAGATAGCGCCCGTATTGAATGATCTTAGTGCGGCCTCCCTCTTCCCGCGCCAGTTTGCTCAGCCGCGGAATCACGGCCGTGAGCAACTGAATGATGATGGTGGCGCTGATGTAAGGCATGATCCCAAGCGCGCCAACCGCGCAGCGCTCCAGCGCTCCTCCGGTAAACATGCTGTACATGCCGAGGAACGAAGCCCCCTGTTGTCCCACATTCCGGTCGAAATAGCTGGAGAGGGCGGCCCCGTCCAGTCCCGGGATGGGAATCATGGCGACAATCCGGCAGATCGCCAGCACCGTCAGAGTGAAAAGGATCCGCGATTTCAACTCCGGGATCTTGAAACAGTTCGCAAACGTGTTCGCGAGGGCGGCAAGCATGGAGGGTATCAGGACTGCGGAGCCTGGGAGGGATTGGGTTTGTCGGCGCCCACCACTTCGCAGGAGCCGCCTTTGCCTTCGATCTTCGTTTTGGCTGACTTGCTGAAGGCATGAGCGCTGACGGTCAGCTTGCGCGTCAGTTCGCCGGTGCCGAGAATTTTGATTCCGGCGGCGGCGCCGTTCGCCAGTCCGGCCTTGCGCAGTGCTTCCGCATCCACCCGTGATCCGTCCTCAAACCGGTTCAGGTCCGACAAATTCACGGGAATATAACGCTTCGAGTGCAGGGTATTATTGAATCCGCGTTTGGGAATGCGCCGGATCAAGGGCATTTGGCCTCCTTCGAAGCCGATCCGCATGGAGCTGCCCGATCTCGCACTCTGGCCTTTGCCGCCTCGACCGCTGGTTTTGCCGTGGCCGCTCGCTTCGCCTTGCCCCAGCCGCTTGCGCCGGTGTTTGGCGCCCGGACGGGGTTTCAAATCATGTAATCGCATAATGTTTTAAACCGTCACCGCTGGAGTCCCAGCTGGCTCTTCCGCCGGCGGTACCGGCGGTGCCGGCGGCCGTTCCGACCTGACTTCCAAACCGCGACTGCGGTAAATGTCCTCGCGCAAACGCAATTGCTGCAGGCCAAACAGGGTCGCCTTCACAACGTTGGCTGGGTTTTTGGATCCGAGCGACTTGCTTAAAATGTCGCGAATACCGACCGATTCGAGCACGGCTCGAACGGTTTTCCCGGCAATCACCCCTGTGCCGGGCGAAGCGGGCCGAAGCAGGACATGCGCACCGCAATAGCGTGAGACCACCTCGTGCGGGATGGTCGATTCTTTTAGCGCGATCTGGACCATTCGATTTCGGGCGACGTCGCCAGCCTTCCGGATCGCGTCGGCTACTTCTCCCGCTTTGCCCAGGCCGAGGCCCACCCGGCCACGCTTGTCGCCTATCACCACCAATGCGCTGAAGCTGAAGCGCCGCCCGCCCTTGACCACTTTGGAAGATCGATTGATGAACACAACCTTCTCGGCAAGCTCGTTCTGCTTTCCTTCTCCGCCCTGGTCGGATTCGCCGCCCGGGCGACCCCGGCGCCCAGGTCTGGGTCCGCCACGGCCCCCGCGTCCAGCGCCGCCTCTTATCGGTTCAGCCACAAAATTTGTCTCCTGTTGTTCGAGTTCAATTTAGAATTTCAATCCCGCTTCTCGAGCGGCATCCGCCAATGCTTTCACTTTTCCGTGATAACGGGCGGCGCCTCGATCGAATACAATCGCACGGATTCCCTTCCCCTGAGCGGCTTGCGCGGCTCGCGTGCCCAGTTTCTTCGCAGTATCCACGTTGGCGCGCACCTTTTCCCCGCCCCCCGCCTCCTTCGAGAGCGTCGAGACGGCTGCCATGGTCCGTCCGGCCGCATCATCGATAAACTGCACGTAAATATGCGCGTTGCTGAATTTCACGCTCATGCGCGGCCGTTCGGGAGTGCCTGCGACTTTCTTGCGCACGCGCCAGTGCCGCAGTGTTTCCAATCGATTTTTCTTCGAGGTATCCATGATTTTGATTTCCGGCCACGGATTTTGCCGTAGCCCATCAAAGCGCCAATTACTGTACTGTCTTGCCTTCCTTGCGCAGAACCCGCTCGTCGGTGTAGCGCACACCCTTGCCCTTATACGGTTCGGGCGGGTAGAAACTGCGTATCTCCGAAGCCACCAGGCCGACCGCTTGTTTGTCCGGGCCTTCCACCGTCACCTTGGTGTTGTCTTCCACCGTCACCTTCACCTGCTCCGGAATCGTGTAGTGGATCGGGTGCGAGTACCCCAGGTTCAACGTCACTGTTTTGCCCTGGACAGCGGCCTTAAAACCGACCCCCTGAATTTCCAGCTTTCTCACAAAGCCGTCCGTAACCCCCTTTACCATGTTGTAAACGATGGCGCGGCTTAAACCGTGTTGGGCCTTCGCTTCGCTGTCGTCGCCGTCCCGCGTCAAAAGGATCTGCGAACCCTCGACCTTGGCCCCGGCGCGGCGCGGCAGTTTGAAGCTCAATTTTCCCTTCGGCCCTTCCACCCGGACTTCGCGGCCTTCCACGGCCACCTTCACCTTCGGTGGAATCGGCACAGGTATTTTTCCAATTCGCGACATAACCGGTCTCCCTACCAAACGTAACAAAGAAGTTCACCGCCCAATTTTTGCTTTCGCGCCTGCACTCCGGTCATAATGCCCTGGGACGTGGACAAAATCGCCGTCCCCAGCCCGCCGCGCACCCGGGGAATTTTGTCCACCGCCACGTAACGCCGCAAACCCGGCGAGCTCACCCGCTTTAATCCTTCGATCACGCCCCGGCGCCCCTGGTATTTTAATTTCACCTTCAGGGTCCTGATCCGGCCGCTTTCGACAGCAACCTCGCCCACGTACCCTTCGCGCTTCAAGATTCCGGCGATGCCTTCCTTGATCCTCGAGTGCGGCATCTGGATCTCGGGTTGAATGGCTCGCTGGCCGTTGCGAATGCGCGTCAACATGTCGGCAATAGGATCGGTCATAGCTTTACCAACTCGCTTTGGTCACGCCGGGGATCAATCCGTTCAGAGCCATTTCCCGAAACGCCAGGCGGGAACAGCCAAATTTGCGGAGGTAGGCGTGGCGCCGGCCCGTGATCTGGCAGCGGTTGACCAGCCGGGTCGGGCTGGCGTCGCGCGGCAACTTCGTCAGACCGGCATAGTCCTTTTTCGCTTTCAACTCGGCGCGCAAGGCGGCGTATTTCTTCACCGTCGCCGCCTTCCGCTTGTTTCGTTCAAACCATGCTCTCTTTGCCATAAAAACTACGTGACCTTGGTTTCAGCTCTTTCCCTGGCTTCGGCAAACGGCATCCCCATCAGCTTCAAAAGCTCGAAAGCCTCCGCGTCCGTCCTGGCCGAAGTCACAATGGTGATGTCCATCCCCTGTGTCCGCTTGATTTTGTCCAGATCGATCTCCGGAAAAACGGTCTGTTCCGCAACGCCCAGCGAATAATTCCCCCGGCCATCGAAGGACCGAGGCGAAATACCGCGAAAGTCCCGGATGCGTGGCAGGGCCGCAGCCACCAGCCGGTCAAAGAATTCATACATCACGTCGCGGCGCAGCGTGACCCGGCAACCCACAGGCTGGCCCTCGCGGAGCTTGAAGTTGGCGATGCTCTTGCGGGCCAGCGTAACCACCGGCTTGCGCCCGGTCAGGAGCGCCAGATCGCGAGCGGCATCGTCCACCGCCGTCTTCTCCAGGGAAGCGCTCACCCCCATGTGAATGATGATCTTCTCCATGCGCGGCACCTGATGGACGTTCTTGTATTTGCGCTTCTCCGTCAGCGCCGGGCGCACTTCATTGATGTATTTTTGATAAAGCCGGGACTTCATGATTGGGTTTCCTTCGGGCCGCCTCCGCGCTTCTCCGCGCGGCTGTCAAAACGCGATGCCAGCATGACGTTGGAAGCGTGGATCGAGCCTTCGCGCTCGACCACCGCGCCTTGCGG
>CAZCUL010000022.1:0-6687 GCA_964501475.1 uncultured Verrucomicrobiota bacterium
ATAAGGGTCACTTGTGATGAAGCGCGATCAATTCCTTGATCGAAGTGCAGACATGCTCGATCTGTCGCCCGGTCATATCCGGGTAAAGAGGCAGACTGATCAATTGGGGATAAAGCGATGCCGCTCGCGGCAGATCTTCAGGCCGGTATCCGTATTTCTCGCGATAATACGGGTGCATGTGCAACGGCATCCAATGCACGCTGGTGCTGACGCCTCGTTGCTTGAGTTCTTCGATAAATGCCGCCCGATCAATGTTTAGCCGTTCCAGCTTCAGCCGGATCACGAAAAGGTGCCACGAATGGACGCGGTCCGGCTGAACTTCGGGAAGGATCAATTCATCGACTTCGCGCAGTTGTTCGACGTAAGAGGCGGCCAGCGCGCTGCGCCGTTGATGGAGACGCTCCGCCTTGCGCAACTGGTGCAAGCCAATGGAGGAGGCGATATCCGTGAGATTGTATTTGAAGCCCGGCGCGATGATTTCGTAATACCAGGAGCCGGCGGCGGTGAAGCGTTTCCACGCGTCTTTCGAAATCCCGTGAAGGGACATAATCCGCATGCGTTCGGCGTAGGTGTCGTTTTCGGTGCAGGCCATCCCTCCTTCGCCCGTCGTGATCGTTTTGTTCGCGTAAAAGGAGTAACAACTGATTGCCGCCTCCGTCCCGACAGCTTTCCAGCCCGTGCTTTCGTTTTCCCGGAAATAGGCCGGGCAACAGTGAGCCGCGTCTTCAATCACCGGGACTTCGTAGAGCCGGGCCAGCCGGCTCACCGCCGACACATCGCCTATCTGACCGCCATAATGCACGGGAACGATGGCTGCGATCTTTTCTCCGTTCGCAGCAGCTTCCGCCATCCGGGCTTCGGCCTGGCTCGAGTCGAGGTTGAAGTCATTTTCCCGGCAGTCCACGAGCAATGGTTTGGCGTTGAAGTAGCGAACCACTTCGGCGGTGGCGGCAAAGGTGAGGGTGGGTACGACGACACTTTGGCCCGCCTGCAGCCCGATGGCCTCCAGAGCCAGATGCAGCGCGGCGGTGCAGGAATTGACGGCGACCGCGTGTTTTTGGCGCACGTAGGCGGCAAATTCGCTCTCGAACTGCCGCGTCTTCGGTCCGGTGGTGAGCCACCCATTCCGCAGCGTGTCCACCACTTCATCAATTTCTGATTGCTCGATGTTGGGCCGAAAAAAAGGAACCGTCTCCATAGATACACATTTCCATCTGTTCGCGAACCAAGCGCTTTCATCATGCGGACTCGGCTCCGCAGGTAAAGCAATTACCATCCCGCACGGGGCACGGAACAGGATGCTGTACCGCCAAGCGGCCGTGCCTGAAAGAAACCGTCACACCCAGGCCTTGAGCAGAAGTGCCCGTTCTTGAGGCAATTCTGTCCGCCAGGACCGGCAAAAGGAGGTCGCGGACAACGCAGCAACGGTCCTCCTGGGCGAAGGTCGGGCCAAGTCGAACAGATTCGGAAAAGCATACGAGTCAATGGCTTGGTGACGTGGGCGTTTCAAACCCGCGCCTCCACCGGTCTCAAGCTGGAACGGCATTCGCCATGCTCAAACATCTATCACGGCTGACCGGGATTAAGGGCTGTCGGCTGGTTGTAACAACTACCTATGAGTTTGAAGGATTACGTCTATCTCGGCCTGATTGCCCTTTCAGCCCTGGTCTTTTACTTTCACGGCTATTTCGCCGGCGCCATCCGCACCCGAAAGGCATTGAAGCACCTGCTCGATGATTCGGATGCCTTGCTCGAACTGCCCGAAGAGGAATTGTTCGAGGCGGCCCCAGACCGCTTGGACAGCCACCGGGCGCCATCCCCTGTTATCGAACATCCTATTCACGGATGGTTCGGTCGCAACTGATCCTCCTGTTGTTGGTGCAAACTTCCGTGCGGCGGTCATGGCCGCACGGAAGTCTTGTTTTCAAACCCGATCGCCGGTGGTGAGTTAAATGAAACCATCCCCCGGGCTGACCTCAAAGGCGCGCAGCCTTCGGGATTAGCGCGGAACGGCAATCTCCTGTAGAATCCGCTCGATAACTTCAGCGATGGACAAGCCTTCGATCTCGAACTCCGGGCGCAGGATGAGGCGATGTTCCAGCACCGGCAGCGCCATCGTCTTGATGTCGTCCGGCGAGACGTAATCGCGTCCATCAATGGCAGCGTAAGCGCGGCTGGCCAGCAGGAGAGCTTGGGTCGCGCGCGGGCCGGCCCCGACCAGCACCGCCTCGTGTTGCCGGGTGCCGCGTACGATATCCACCAGATAACCCAACAACTCCTGCCGCACTGTAATGTTGCCGAGCTGTTGCCGGAGTTCCTGCAAGTCTGCGGGCTGGATCACCGGCTGGACCGCGCCGCTGGCCAGGGTGGCCTCGGGAGAGTTCGCGCCCAACATCCGTTCGGCAAGCGAGTATTCCTCATTCCGACTGGGAGCGGCCATGCTGATTTTAAGCATGAAGCGGTCTTTCTGCGCCTCGGGGAGCGGATAAGTGCCTTCGTACTCGATCGGGTTTTGTGTGGCGAAGACCGTGAAATTCGGTGACAACGGGTGCGTTTCGCGGTCAATGGTGACCAGCCGCTCCTGCATGGCCTGAAGCAGCGCGGATTGCGTCTTGGCCGGAGCGCGATTGATTTCGTCCGCCAGCAAAAACGATGTGAAAATGGGTCCCTTGATCAGTGCAAATTCGTTCCGCTGCAGATTAAAAATATTCGTGCCGACGATATCCGTCGGCATCAGATCGGGGGTGAACTGAATCCGCGAGAATTCACATCCCAGCGTGTGCGCCAGTGTGCGAACCAACAGCGTCTTGGCCACTCCCGGCACGCCTTCGATCAAGGCATGGTGCCCGGTAAAGATGACGATGAGGGCGCGGTCGATGACCTCCTGCTGGCCAATGATCACTTTGCCGACTTCATGCCGGGCCTGGTTCAGGACTTCCTTCAATCGAGTGGGGTTTTCATTCATAAAACCTGTCCTGCCGGCTGAATGCCGGCGCTACTGCCGACAGGAATGTCGGCGTTACGTCGCACCGGCTTTCCAGCCGGCCGTGCCGCCGGCATTCTTGCCGGCGACTGACCCTTGCGTTCGCATGTATTCGCGCAGTCACACCTTTCGCGCCAGGATTCGAGCAATGGCCTGGTAAGTCCGGACCGGGGCGCGGTCCTTGGCTGGGCGTTGATTCTCCGCGTCAATGATCTCCTGCATTTCCTGCAGCTTCCGCCGCGGCACCTCCCGCGCGCAGGTCTTTTTCCATTCCGCCAGGCAGGTGGCGAGGATCTCGCGGTTCGGCAGATTGCGCCGCAGGAGATTGACGAAGCCCGCCGCGGATTCTTTGCCGGCGATGGTCTCACCACGTTCGCGGCTGGCCTCTTCCGCATGCGGCGGCAAAAAACTCACGGAACTTTTCCAGACGAACAGCCCCGCCAGAAGCATTAATGCCGCAAAAAGGCCGTGCAGCCGATATTTCCGCGCCAGCGCGGCCACACCCGGCTGTTCCGTCACGCCGAGATGCGTTTCGTCAAAGAGGGCCGCGCGGCTCGGCCCGACCATCCAGGCGAGTAATGCCGGATACCGCTCCTGGAGCATCGCTTCGTTGCTAAACCAATAGGAGTCGGCCGACAACACAATGGTGCCGTCGCCGAAGCGCCGCTCGATGATTACCGGCCGCTCCCTGGGCCGGGCGTAAACGACCCGCCAAACATCGGACAGTTCTGTGAAGTAAACCGCCGTATGGCAGGAAATGGATTCGGGCATTTCTGCCGCCGCAATTTCCCGCTGCGCCTCCTGCGCCTGGTAAGGGCCGGCTTCCGTTCGGGGCAGCGCCGTCGTCTCCCAATTCATTCCCCAACGTTCACTCAGCGGAATCGAACGCATGCGGTCGAAAGGCCCTGACTTTGCCTCCGAACCTTTCTCCTTTTGTTTTCTCAAAGTTTGGCCCGGCGGGGCAGGTGCGTTCTTCGCCGATTTCAAATATCGAGGATAGAGGGAAATAACGATTCGGCCGCCGCTGCCGGCAAATTGCTCCAACTCCTGATATTCCGCTTCGGTCATCTCCAATGCGAACGGGTCCACGCCCAAAATAAACAAGGTCGTATTCCGCCCGTCACCCAGCTTTGGCAGCGGGCGATAATTTCTGGCGGCGTTAATGAGCCGATCAAGGCTTTCGTAAAAGGCCTTTGTCCCGAGCGGATCACTTCGAAGCGACGAGTATTCGGGATAAATATCTCCAACCGCGAACCGGTCTTCGAACAGCCGGAACAGTCCGTAAGCAAAGAGCGCTGCTGCCAGAACCAGCGCTGCAATGGAGAATTTCTTCATGGCTCTCCTTCAGGCGGCGTTGATGGATTGAACATTTCGGGCAAACCGGTCCACGACTTCCGGATTCACCTCATGTAAGCCATACCAGATGCGGTCGAAGACGGCCACGTTTTGTCCGAAAAGCTGCGCCAACTCCGGCAAGGCGTGGCTGCGCCGGCGCAGTTCGCGTTCGTAATCGCGGTTCGACTTGAACTTGGCCAGCGTGACAAGGTTCCGCCCGGCCAGATGCGCGAGGCTGGCCAGGTAAAATGCGCGCAAGGCCAGTCTCAGCTCGCCGCGCTCCAGTAATTCCCGGGCCAGCTTCAGCCAACCTGATTCGGGTAATTGATCAGCGCCCACGTTTTCATTCGCAAGGTCCGGAGCAGGTTGCACGGCTTCCGCGGCCACGTCCGGCTCCTCCGATCGGAACCTTTTCCAAAGCCGGAAAAGAAGAAATACAATCAGACAAAGCAAAACCGCCAGGAGAACAAAGATGAGCCCATGCACCGTCGAAATCCAGCTTCCGCCGCCGAGCCCCGACCCTTTCGGTCGAAAAAACTTTTCGATCCAGTCCCCAACCTTCCTGAACCAGCGCCGGAAAGTCTTGCCGGCGCTCTCGGCAGCATCGCGGATCATCTCTGATACGGCTGCCAAAAAGCCACGCTCGCTCTCGGGCCGTGCCCGTTCCCGGGGCAGGCGCCAGGCATATTCCCGCTGGCTGATGACGTCTTCGATCGTTCGATCCAGCGCGGGTGGGGCGATGGCAGGCGCAGGGGTTCCGTGATCTCCTTCGGTTCGCTCGGCGCCAATGGCTGTCGGCCCGGCCCAAAGCAGCAACAGCAGCGCGGCCATCGCCAGACGGCCGCCGCTCAGATACCGTGTCAACTCGGCCTTCAGATCCTGCCCCGTTTGCAGCGATTCGCCATAAAAGCAGCGTAAAACATAAACCGTCTTGAACAACGGATCGAGACAGAGATATGCCAGTCCAAGCATGCTCGCGAAAAAGGTCGTGTTCGCGATCGTCCGCCAGCTTTGCATGAAGGGAGTTTCAATTCCCAGCAACGTCTTCAGGAGGAACGGACCTGCCAGAACCGCCGTGATCAGATTGATGAAAACAAACAGGCCGAAGAGTTTCAAAATCAGCAGGGCCAAATGGTTTTGCCGCGGCCACAGTTTGGCCTGCTGCACGGCCCGCTTGAAGATGGTTCGCGCATCGTCCTCGCCGCCGTTTCCCAGAACGGTCACATTCTGGTGAAACGCATATGCCCATCCGAAAGGAATCAGCAGGAGAAACGCGAACGGGAGCAAAAACAGTCCGGGCGCCTGCCAAAGCGCTTGCACCGAAGCCATCCGCGCGACTCGCCGCGGCGTCCAACGTGCCGCCGGCTCATCCAGCAGCCGGGCCAGCAGTCGCTGGGCGAAGACGCATTGCCAGCATTTCATCCAGAGAAAAAGCAGCGCCATGCCGAGCGAAGCCAGGGGGAGCCGCTCAAAGGCGAAGGCGCTCCGGCCCATGTCCGACCAAAAATAGAGAACGCCGAGCACAAAGGGGAGACTGCCCACGTAATAAGAGAGGTGCGCCTGAACCGGCGCTACCCGCAACAGGTGCATCGCCTCCTCGATCAGATCGAAAACGCCTTTCTCCTCCGGAGTCTTCATTCCTCCTCCCAGAAACTGCCTTGCCACACGGAGGTTTCGTGAAATGGGTCCGGCAAAGCCAGCAGAACTTCTCCGATCAGGAAAAAGAAAAGCCAGGCCAGCCAGATGCCAAAGAGGCACTGCCCGGCGCGGACCAGCCGCATGAATGCGCGGCGCTGCGTCACCCGTGGCCGGACCAATTGCTTGAGGCAGGCGGCGCAAATGACCCGCTGATCGTGCTCGGTGATGCATTCGCGACAGTAAAAATGACCGCACTCCGGGCAGCGCGCCACCGCTTCGCGCAAGGCGTGGTTGAAGCAACGCTGGTGGATCAGGCTCTCCATGACTAAGTAACATTGGAGCCGGCTTCCTGCGCGCCGGCCGGTCGCTCAGGTGAATTAGCCAATGGAGTGGATGCGGCCGCCTCGGCCTTCATGCCGTAGCGGCCAAGGTCTTCGGACGTTGCTTTGCCCTGGCTTTCTTCCAGACGCGGACGAATGCGCCGCAGCAACCTCCGCGCGCTGCGCAGGCGCCTGACTGTGTGAAGCTTCTCGACCTGCACGGCTGTTCTCAAGTGCGCTACGCATGTTGGCCCCATCGCGCGGTTGATTCCCTCACACAACACAAAGAACCCCGCAAAACCGGCAAGGACCGGCTCGAAGCCGATAGCCAGCATTGGGATGGCAAAGGCCATGGCGCATCCGAACCAAATGCTGGTGAAAATCCAGATGGTCGCCGTCCGCCGGATGACA
>CAZCUL010000023.1:0-2759 GCA_964501475.1 uncultured Verrucomicrobiota bacterium
GCCGCGCTCCGGCAACGCGCCTCCCGGATTCTCCAGAAACTGGCGCCGGAGGACCGCATGCAGGTTTACGAGAAGTTCAAACGCGCTCTCTCCCTGAAGCCCGATCCAGAGCACGGGCGCGCCCTCTTTCAGCAGTATTGCGCCGCCTGCCATCGACTTGATCGCATCGGCGCGCCCGTGGGTCCGGACCTCTTTGGAATCCGGAATCAGCCGAAAGAAGCGATCCTCCTTCACATCATTGTGCCGGACTACGAGATCGTTCCGGGCTACACGGCTTACACCATCGAAACCAGGGACGGTAACACCATCACCGGAATGATCACCGCCGAAACCGATTCGGCGGTAACGATTCGCCAGGCTTTGGGCGAGGAGGAGACTCTCCTCCGCTCCAATATCGTTTCCCTGAACGCCTCGGGGCTTTCATTGATGCCTCAAGGGCTCGAAGCGACCATGAGCCATCAGGAGATGGCGGATTTGCTGGCGTTTCTGAAGGGCGAATAGATGTGCTGGGGGGCCTTACTTATGGACGAAGAGGGTCGAGAGGGCCTTTTGATAGACCGACGTCAATTCCAGCCCGCCAGTTACGCCAATGCCCAGGTCTTGCAGAAGGCCGTTGCTGACGGAATAAATCCAGCCGTGCACGGCCAGGGGTTGCTCCCGCTTCCAGGCGCTTTGGACGACGGTGCTCTCGCAGACGTTTACCACCTGTTCGATCACGTTTAACTCACAGAGGCGAGCCGCGCGGCGGGCTGGGTCCGCGAGGGCATCGATCTGATGCGCGTGCTTGTTTGCGATATCCTGGACGTGACGAAGCCAGTTATCGATCAGGCCGAGGTTTTGATTCTCCAGCGCGGCCAATACTCCCCCGCAGCCATAATGCCCGCACACGATGACATGCTTCACGCGCAGCACCTCGACCGCATACTGCAAAACCGAAAGGCAATTCAGGTCGGTGTGGACAACCACGTTCGCCACGTTCCGATGCACGAACAACTCCCCCGGCAAAAGGCCAACGATCTCGTTCGCCGGCACGCGACTGTCCGAACACCCAATCCACAAATACTCGGGCACTTGTTGGCGGGAAAGTTTCGCGAAAAACTCCGGGTCGGCCTGGGTCATGTCTTCGGCCCAACGCCGGTTGTTGTCAAAGAGATGTTGCAGCAAGCGCATAATAGCGGCGCCAGTCGTTCAATCAGCTCGTCACCGAGGCAGCGGCCGACGTTGCGAGGCTTATCTGAATTTCGAATTTCGAACCTCGAGTTGTCAAATCAGAGCCATCCCATGTCGGCTGACCGGCTTAGGAAGGAGGTGTAGTTTTTGCCTTTGCCTCCGCCGCGGCTTTGGCCTTGGCTTCGGCATCCGCCCTGGCTTTGGCTTCGGCCTTTGCCTTTTCCGCCGCGAGTTTTGCGTCCACCTCCGAGGCTTCGGTCGGGTGAATCTTATGGTAATACTCGTTCGACCTGGCCAGATCGTTCTTTCGCTGCAACAGGCCGCCAAACCGCTCGTCCGTGCTCAACTCGAACTCGGTATCCATCTTGATCGCTTCGAACGGACAAACCTCCACGCAAATCTGGCAGCTCATGCAAACGGAAATATCGATGTCAAACACTGCCGGATAAAACTGCGCTTTGCCGATGTAGTCGGGTTTCTTGTCCTTGCTCTTATCGATATAAATGCACTGCGGCGGACATTCCTTCTCACAAATCTGGCAGGCGACACATCGGAGCCCGGCGTGAGGATCCGTTCCGTCGTAAACCAGGAAGGGGAAGTTGCGCGAGTTCTCGGGCAGCGGCTGGCGTTCCTCGGGATACTCGACGGTGACAAGCCGCTCATCATCGACATAACTGCCGGCGAAGTTCCGGGCGGTTTCGACCATGCCTTTAATGATTCCTGCGCCGAGCATACGTTCTTCTTTCTGGACAGATTTCCGAATAGTCCGCGGAACCTTCGCAAATAAAACCTGAACCGAGCGAGGTCCTTTCTCATTCTGGCGATTTCATGAAAGTCTGTCAAAGCCGGCGCAAAACCGCAAAACATCCCGTTCCCGATCCGTCCACGGCGCCATTCGCCGGCTGGAAATACGCGCGCAACGCGAAAAATCCATGCGGAAGTTATTGCACCAAGCCCTGCGACAAATCGAGAATGACTAGATGTGGACCCAATCGCACCAATCCTTTTGCCCGGCCCTTGCGCCGGTTGCTCGGTGGAGTGAAGTAGGCCTGAAGCGCGTCGGATGGTCCAAGGAACGAGGCCGTCCCCGGCCTCGCAAACAACGCCACGGGGTTGTATGGACCAGCAGTACCCCACGGCAACAGGCTTAAAGAAACCCCATTCGCAAATCGTAAATCGAATATCGGCAATTCTCTCGGGTGTTCCCGCGGAGGCCGAGGACGGCCTCCCTCCTTGGGAGGTGGTACCCTTGCGGAGGCCGAGGACGGGCCTCCCTCCTTGGCGACTTCAACAAGGCTAAACACCGGAAAGGGCCCCACCTTCCGCGGATCGAAAGACACGGGCGGGTGTCCAGGGGGGCGATCCTTCCGGGATGTCGAGGGGAGGGGAGAACGGATGCCCCGAATGAACGACGCAACGCGCGTGCGCCGTGGACGCGACCCAGGAACACAGCTCGATGGTCGAGCGCGGGGCGGGGACCTCGGCGCTGATGAACACCGTTTTGTCCGCGGCGTTCCACCACCAAGCCCAACGACGCACCACCGGTTCAGGCATGCTCAGCCGATGCAACAACCGCAGGTAACAGGCCA
>CAZCUL010000024.1:0-5991 GCA_964501475.1 uncultured Verrucomicrobiota bacterium
CGCAGGTGACTGACGACATCGTGCGCAGCTTTCGCAAAATCGGTTTCGTGGTGGCGGATGGTCCGGAGATCGAGGACGAGTATCATTGTTTCGACGCGCTCAATACCCCGGCCGATCATCCCGCGCGTGATACCCAGGATACGTTTTATCTGGAGTCCAAAGAGGCGCCCGACAAGCCGCTGCTGCTCCGCACCCATACCAGTTCGGTGCAGATCCGCGTCATGAAAAAGCAGCCTCCGCCGGTGCGAATCATTTCGCTCGGCCGCGTTTTCCGTCGCGACAACGCAGACGCCACGCACAACCCCACCTTCCACCAGATCGAAGGTCTCTACGTGGACAAGGGCGTGACCGTCGGCGACCTGAAGGGAACCGTCGAGTTTGTCTTCAGGGAGTTGATGGGGCCGGAAACGAAGATTCGGTTTCGGCCGCACTATTTCAGTTACACGGAGCCCAGCTTCGAGATCGATTTCTCGAGCGCACTCACCCGCAAGATGGGCAAGGAGTGGCTCGAAATCGCCGGCTGCGGCATGGTGCATCCGCAGGTGTTTGAAAATGTCGGATACGATCCGGAAGTCTGGACCGGCTGGGCGTTCGGTTTCGGAATCGAACGGGTCGCCATGATTCGATATGGCATTGCCGACATCCGGCTGTTCTACGAAAGCGACATCCGATTTTTGAATCAGTTCTGAGTTTCCCAAATGAAAGTCACCTTCAACTGGCTCAAGCAATACGTTGATTTCGATTGGTCGCCCGCGGAATTGGCCGAGCGGCTGACCATGCTCGGACTCGAAGTCGAAGCGGTGCAAAAACTCGGCGGGGAATTCGAAGGCATCGTGGTCGCCCAGGTCATCACCCGGGAAAAACATCCCAATGCCGACAAACTCTCCTTGTGCCGGGTCAACGACGGCGGAGGCGAACGCCAGATTGTCTGCGGCGCGACGAACTTTAAAGCGGGCGACAAGGTGCCTCTGGTCTTGCCCGGAGCCACGCTTCCCGCCAGGCCCGGCGAAGCGCCCCTCACCATCAAGGTCGGCAAAATCCGCGGGGTCGAGTCCCAAGGCATGCTCTGTTCCCCGCGCGAGCTAGGTTTGGCCGATGACGCCGAAGGGCTGCTCATCCTTCCTCCGGAGGCCAAAGTCGGGCAACCCTTTGCCGAACATCTGGGCCGCTCCGGTTCGGATGTTGTTTATGACCTTGAAATCACTCCGAACCGGCCGGACTTGAACAGCCTGATTGGGATTGCCCGCGAAATTGCGGCGCTTACAGGAAATCCGCTTCGCCTTCCTTCCATTCAGGTTGACCAGGCGTCTTCAACCGCACAGTCCTGCTCTGAGTTGGTCGCCGTCCGGCTTACAGATGCTGATCTTTGCCCGCGTTATGTGGCGCGGATCATCCTGGGCGTGAAGATCGGTCCCAGCCCGGACTGGCTTCGCGCCACGTTGGAAAAACTCGGCATTCGCAGCATCAGCAACGTGGTGGACGTGACGAATTACGTCATGCTCGAATCGGGCCAGCCGCTTCATGCTTTTGATTATCACCTGCTCCACCGTTCGCCCGGCGGCAAGCCTGTGATCGTCGTCCGCCGGGCGGCCGACGGAGAGAGATTCACGACCCTCGACGGCCAGGAACGGACTTTGTCGAGTCAAATGCTTTTCATCGCCGACGAAAGCAAGCCAATCGCACTCGCCGGCGTCATGGGCGGTCTGAACACCGAGATTAATGAACAGACGGTGGATGTGCTCATCGAGAGCGCTCATTTCAAACCTTCGAACATTCGCGCCACCGCCAGGAAACTCGATCTGCGCACCGAATCGTCGTATCGCTTCGAGCGGGGAGCGGACATCGGCATGACCGATTGGGCCAGCCAGCGGGCGGCGGCGCTCATCCTCGAAGCTGCCGGCGGCCGATTGGCCGGGGGCGCCGTTGACGCCTATCCGGAGCGGGTCTCTCCACGCGAAATCACGCTGCGCCACAGAAAAACCGCCGAGCTTTTGGATGTGGACATTGCGCCGGACCGGCAAGTGGGGCTGCTCGGAAGTCTTGGCCTGGAAGTCATCGCGGAAATCCGCGCCGGGCAATCCGGCGGGAATGGCATCAACTCAACCGCGTTTCGCGTTCCGACCTATCGCGTCGATCTAAAACGCGAGGTGGACCTTATCGAAGAGGTTGCCCGGCTTTACGGTGTCGAGCGAATTCCCGCCACACCGCCGCGCGGTGCCATCGGCTCGAATGCGTTCGATGCCGTCCACGATCAGATTGCCGAAGCACGGCGGCTGCTTGTCGGCTTGGGATTATTCGAGGCACAGGGACAGACTTTGATCTCGGACAAGTCCGCGGTTCTTGCAGCGGGAACAGATTCAGCACTGGTTGCGTTGGGGAATCCTCTCAGTGTCGAAATGAATGTCCTTCGGCCGAGTTTGTTGCCGGGCCTGCTCAGTGCCCTGAGACATAATGTACATCACAAAATCCCGGATGCCGGTTTGTACGAAATTGGACGCGCCTTCCTCCGTTCGAACGGTGCGGCCCGGGAAGAACGGCGTCTGGCCCTGGCCTTGACGGGCCAGCGGCAGCCGTCGTTTTGGAGCGGGGCTGAAAGAACGGCCCGGATCGACATCTTCGATTTGAAAGGTGTTTTGGATGAGTTTTTCGATCGATACGGAATTCGCGGTTTGAGTTATGCGCGCCGCTCTGAGCCGACCCGGCTTTTCATCGAGTCCGCGGTCATCCAGCTCGGCAAACAGGCGCTTGGCGAATTCGGACAGATCCATCCGCTCTTGGCCAAAGAATACGATCTGCGCGACCCGGTCTTCCTCGCCGAGTTGAACTTCGACCTGCTCCTGGCGCGGCGGAACCCATCCAAGTCTTTCAAATCTCTGCCGGCCTTTCCCAGTGTCCGGCGCGACGTTGCCATGCTGGTTCCTGACGAAGTGACACACGACGCGGTGCAGGCGGTGGTGAAGCAGGCAAGGCCGCAAAACCTGGAAGCCGTCGAGCTCTTTGACATCTTCCGCGGGCAGAATGTTCCAACCGGGCAGAAAAGCCTGGCTTACGCGTTTACTTACCGGCACCCGGAGCGAACGCTTACGGACAACGAAGTCAACGCCGCGCACCAAAGCCTGGTAGAACAACTCAAGCAGGGTCTGGGGGCCACTATCAGAGAATAGTGGTCTTGGTTGTTTCGCCTCTTTGGCTACTATTGTGGGATATCTGGCTGCTGTTCCTCGATGCTCTCTTGCTTACCTTCTTCCACTACCAAAATGCCGACGCAGCCTGCCAATGTCCCATGGATGCGATCACGTGATCGCCACGGAGTGGTAGTGAGCGAGCCATTTTTTGGGGGCTCATAGATCGGCCGATGCCTTGGCCGTACCCGCAAGGTTCCTTGCGCGGCATCAAGCAGCCGACGTCGGGCCGTTTCAATGTAATCGCCAACAACCTCTGAACCCAAGCCTCTTCTCCCATGAAGGACGGCCGCTATCACGGAAGAGGCCACGCCCATGTAGGGGTCCAGAACGGCGTCACCGGGCCGCGTTAACGCCGGCTCACCCGTTCGAATTGGAGATGCTTTCACTCTATTCCCCATCATCGTCGTACTGTCTCACCGATTCTCACTGATTACTTTTGGTGACAGGCGGGACGCGCTGTTCTACGTGCCGAGGCACGCCACCGGTTCCGGCAGCTCCCGACAGGTTGCAGCCAGCCCATAGCCAAAGCCGGGCCCGCGGAGAGTGGATAAGTCCACCAGCCCGTTCAGCCTACGGTAAATCCCTGGATGAACCGCCGCTTCGGCTCGCGATGCTTCCGGATAAAATTGCATGGCGTTCGTCTCCACGCCCATGATTGTCCCAACATGGGCGGCGAGCAGGACATGAGGGATTTGCGCCAGCATCGGATTGGTCAGGTCCTGGACCATCAGCGTCATCCCATGCGCCCGTGCCCAGCAACAGCTCAGCAATGCGCCGGTTTGTGTCTTGCACGTCTTTAACGCCACACCGCTCCACCCCAGTTCGCGCCCGAACTGAACGACGCGCCAGTCGTGAGCGCTCTCGTCCAGGAAAAGCGGCTTCCGCGCGGAGACGCTGTGGACATCGATTCGATCCTTTTCGAGGTCGTAGGGAAACGGCTGCTCCACATACAGAACCATTCCATAAATGCGGGGGAACTCGTCGCGCAGCCGATCCAGCGCCTGGTTCACATAAGCCGGATCGGTAACGGTGCAGTTGTAATCCGCGCTCAACCAATCCACGCCATGTTCGAGCGCGATCTCGCCGACCCGCACCAGGCGGCGGTAGTCCCAATCCCAATCTGTCCCTCGCAATTTCACCTTGAGGCATTTCAACCCGTCGCGCCGAATCCAGTTGGCAAGGGTGACCGGGTAACCGTCATCGGGCGGTGTCCCCTGGATGTCCGCCGCTTCCAACGGGTCCAACCCGCCGACCAAATGCCATGCGCGAAGCTGCATCGCGGGTTTTGAAAGAAGAAAGTCGGCCGGATATTTGCCCGCGAAGGAGACTTTGCTGCCTTCGGCTGGCTCGAGAAATTCCCCGAGATGCTGGTTCATGAACTCGGCGTTGTAGGTCTCATAGGCGGGCCGGTCATGAAGCTGGCCATAGGCGTCGTGCAGCGCGATATCGAAGGCGGAACAGCACACCAGCGCGGCCAGCCATGGCAACTCTTCGCCTGGCTTGCCCCGTTTCTTGTTGAAGCCGGCCAGGAATGCAGGAAGGGCCTTTTCCTGAAAATGATGTCCGATTTCAATAGGATGGCCGGGCGCGTCGAACCCGGCCCACTCTTTTGCAAGCGCGACGCAAAACTCCTTCAACGCCGCGTGCCGTTGTTCGTAAGGGAGTTCGCTCGGCCACACCCACTGGACGCTGAGCGGTGTTTCGCCCCACCCTTCCGCTAATTTGCCGGAAGCATTCGCCACAGTCAGGCGCACGCGGGCGCACGTAACCGAGGTCATGGTTCCAGTGCCGAACTTCAGCGGCATGCGCATTTGCACCGGCAGGAAGTAGAGCGCGGCGCCGCGGATAACGGCGTCGGTCGGTTTACCTGGAGGCGCCTTGGCGTGCTTGGTTCGGGCCATGAGTTATTTCCCGGGTATGTCCGTTACGAGATGCCGGGCCAGGTCACACCGTGGCAATCGTTGCGCTGACGGACAAGAACGCCCGCGGAGCGCAGTGCAAACATTCTTCTGCGCAGCGCAGTTTGTCTCGTCCAGGACCGCGCTCCACAAGATGCCCGCAAGCCATGAAGAGTTATTATCACAGTCCGGCGCCGTTCTACCTCTGCACTCGCGCACCGCCGCCCTTCATCACCTTCTCCACCTCAGCCAGCGTTGCCATCGACGTGTCGCCCGGAGTCGTCATGGCAAGCGCGCCATGGGCCGCGCCATATTCCACGGCTTTCTCGGGATCGCCCGTGGTCATGAACCCGTAGATAAGACCCGAGGCAAAACTGTCCCCGCCACCCACGCGATCCAGAATCTCGAGGTCGGGCCGATGGGTCGCCTCGTAAAATCGGCCGTCGGCCCAGCAGATGGCGCCCCAATCGTTTCGCGTGGCCGACTTCACCGCGCGCAGAGTTGTGGCGGTGACCTTGAAGTTCTTAAACTCCTTGACCGCCCTTTCGATCATTTTCTGAAAGGCGCCCACGTCGATGTGCGAAATGTTTTCGTCCACTCCCTCGACTTCGAATCCAAGGCACGCCGTGAAATCCTCTTCGTTGCCGATCATGATATCGACGTTGCTGGCAATCTTGCGATTGACCTCCTGCGCCTTCTTTTGGCCGCCGATGGCCTTCCAGAGCGACGGGCGGTAATTGAGGTCGTAGGAAACAATGGTCCCGTGCCTTTTGGCCGCTTGCACCGCTTCGATCACCAACTCCGGGGTGGTATCCGAAAGCGCCGCAAAGATTCCGCCGGTGTGAAGCCAGCGGACGCCTTGCCGGCCAAAAATCTCGTCCCAGTCGAAATCGCCGGCTTTGAGTTGC
>CAZCUL010000025.1:0-13687 GCA_964501475.1 uncultured Verrucomicrobiota bacterium
GACGCCGGCCTTCTGGTGTCCGTGAAGCTGGATCGCTTCGCTCGCGCCGGGCAGCGTCAGGTGATCGCCGTTGAACGTTCGGATGCGCGTATGATTGAACGTGTCATTGTAGAGGCGACAGAGCCGTTCACGCCGCGAGTCGTCCGACCAAATCCATTCTTTGAATCGTTCCTTGATACGTTCCTCCTTCTCACGGGCGGCCTCGGTCGCCTGTGCATTGATCACTGGCTTCTTGTCTTCGTTGAGGTCGTACACCGTGGGCGTCTTGAGATTCAGGGCGTCCTCGATGAGTTCGAGCGCCGTGTAGCGGTCCGTGCCCCAATCGGTCGTGTTGGCCGTCGCACCCTTCGCATCCCAATTGCCATTGACGTGCCATGCGCCGAGCGCGTGAATGTGACCAACCTCGACGCCGCTTGGAATGTTCAGCAGTCTATTGGCGAAATCCCTCACGTCATCCGGCGGCAACCATGCCGAACCAAGGCGCACGTCAATTTCCGTGGCCGCTAGGTCGGCGGGCTGAACCAACTTCAGCGCCTCGACATTCTCGGCGAAACGTGAGTCGGTCACGGCGGCAGCATCCGCGACAGCCAACTTCTCCCGCACGTTGCCGGAGAGGTATTGGTCGTCGGTTTCCCATTCGTTGGTTTGGGGATTCCGAAAGATGAGTCCCTTCAAGTCGGGCAGGAACTCCTCGACCGGCTTGTTGAGCAGATCGGCCATGCGGTCGAGGTCCACGCGTCCGCGCTCATTCAAAGAGACAAGCAGCGCTTCCTTCGGCGAGCTGACGGATTCAATCGGTTGCCGGCGATGAATCGTACGCTCGGTAAAGATTGTAGCCTTGGTTGCCCGCTTCGTTTCGTCGTTGTAGTGCTCCAGTGAAAGCAACAACGGCAAATCGGGATCGCCGTCGAAAGCGCGCTGATTGGCGCGAAGAGTGACCGGGCCGAAGCGGGCGACGAAGCGGTCGTAGGCGTAGTTGAGTTGCCTTCTGGTCTCGACGACCTGTTCTTCGCCGCTCCCGTCGAGCTGCGAACGCAGACAGGAACGAACCGCGTCCCGGACCTGAATCAAACCCCGAATCCGCGAACGCGTCTCGGTGGGCAATTCCGTGAGTCGCCGCAGGACGTTCTCCTCTCGGATACAGACGATGCCGTCATGAATGCAATAAGCGTTTGGCTTGACGAAGTCCGGTGCGGGAATCGTTTCCTCCAAAGTCGGCTCGGCAATCTGGTGAGCGTGCGTCTGGTAAATGCCTTGAGGCAACCGCTCGATAGCCTGAGTCAGAGCCTCGATCAAACTCTTCGCGGCCGGTTCAAGCGTCGGCTCGTTGTCCCGATACATCCGCCCGGTGAACCGCATCCGGCCGAGCATCATTTCGGGCCGTGCGGCCAAGTACTCGTTGATAGAGAATTCTTCGCCGAGGTCGTTGATGTGACTTGCCGTTTCCTTCCACGCCGGACCAGTGGGCGGTTCGCCCGTGCGGAGCTTGCGCAACATTACGATGTCGGTCGTGACTTCCGTGCCGGCGTTGCGTTTGAAGGCGTCGTTCGGCAGACGAATCGCTCCGAGTAATTCCGTGCGTTCAGAAAGCAGTTCACGCAGTGTCGAGTCCAACTTGTCCATCGTGCCGCGTGACGTGATGAACATGACGAGACCGCCGGAGCGAACCTTCTCCAACGCGGCGGCGAAGAAATAGTCGTGGATGGGCAGCTTGAAACTGTTCCAGCGCGGATCGTGGACAGTGTAATCGCCGAACGGGACGTTGGAGATGGCAACGTCGTAGAATCCATCTGGGAGCTTGGTTTGCTCGAATGGCTGGGAGCGAATGTCGGTGTCGGGATAGAGTGCTTTCGCGATGCGCGCGGTCAGCGGGTCAATCTCAATGCCGGTGAGAGTTGAGCGCCGGAGCATTGCCTCTGGCATGAGGCCGATAAAATGTCCAATGCCACACGCTGGCTCAAGCACGCGGCCGCCCTGAAAACCAAATCGTTCCAAGGCGCGATACATCGCGGCAATGACGGTTGGCGACGTGTAATGAGCATTGAGTGTGGTCGAGCGAGCGAACTCGTGTTCTTCGGGAGAGAGTTCGTTTTGTAGCCGCTCTCGCTCTTTGGCCCACTCGCGGTTGTAGTCGTCGAAGACTTGGGGCATTGCACCCCAGCCCACGTATTTGACCAGCGTTGCTTTTTCCTCGTCAGTCGCTGGACGTTCATCAGCATCCAGCATCCGAAGCTTTTGGATGGCCCCGAGATTCTGCTGAAACTTCTGCTTTGGCCCGCCCTCGCCGAGCCGATCGGCCTCGGTGATGCGGTAACTGTTGAGATTACGCGGCGGTTCTTCCTGGTAGCGACGATGCTGGCGGGCCGCGTTGTGGCCGACTGCTAGGTCTCGGGCGGCAGCAGGATGTATTTCTGCCGGACCATCTCCCAAGCCTGGTCGTGCGCTTGTTGCGCCGTTGATCCCTGCTGCATCAATTGTGTCCGCAGCGTGGCCATTTCGTCCTTCGTCTTTTCCTCCGCCTCCAGAAGCATCTGATGCAGCAGTCCCTTCCGCTCCAGCTCGCGCACCATCTTCGGGCAGTGCTCGCGCCAATGCTTCTCGGCCATCCGTCCGTATTGAGTCAGCGGTTTCATGCGTCGGACTTCGCGCGGCGAACAGGTCAAGCTGCCGGTCCAAATCGTGATTGTTGCGACGGGCTGCCATGCGAGATTGGTCGGTTTGGGTTCATTGGGCAAGAGGCGGCTAACTCGCCACTGGTTCAGGGTCGCGCCGCCGCCGCCGCGAAAAGATGCGGAGATCCATGCCGACCTCTTTGCCAACGAAATGCCGCTGCTTGGGAAACAATTCCTGCACCGGGACGCCAAACACCTCGGCGAAGAACTCGATTTGTTTGCAGGTCGCCGGGCTGCGGAGCGTTTCGATGTTGGCCAGAATTTCGCGCGTCATGTTGATGCAGCCGATCAAATGCAATTCGGCGACGAGATCGTTCTGCGACCAGCCACGCTGATTGCGCAGATACGCGACCTTCCGTCCGATGACATTTGCGTCTCTCATGCATCGCCCTCCGAGGGGTCAGCAATTGATTGCGTTAAACCGGAGTTCCCATAAAATGGGACACGCCCGGCAAAAAAATATGAGCTACTTCAGCACGGCCCTGAAACGCATCGCGGAGAGGAACGACCTCAAGCAGGCGGACATCGTGCGCGAATCCGGTCTGACGCGCAGCCACGTTTCCCGCCTTTTCACCGGCGACCAGAAATTGGTGTACGACGCCGACATGGCGGCGATCCTCCGCGTCTTCCGCCGCAACCCGCGCGACCAGGCCGAGCTTGTCGCCGCGCGTTGCATGGACGTTCGCACCGGTCCGGGCGCTGAGTTGGTCGAGATTACGATCAAGAGCGACGGACAAGCTCAACGCAGCGGACGTGAACGCGAGATTCAGCATGTCGAGTTGAGTCATGAAACGGAACGTGCCTTTTCGTGGTTGCGCAGCCAATGCCCAATCAATGCCGAGTTGGAGAAACACCTTGTTGGCTATGCCCGTTTAACGGGGATGAAATGATCCGACCGTCACCGACTGGTTTCGTCGGTCTGGTGCTGGGCAAATCAATTCGCCTCGACCTCTGATTCTTCAGGCGCGACTTGAAAAAGAAGGAGAGGCCGCTCTCCCACTTCCGCGCTGCGCGGGACACATCGACAATCTCGCTGCGCTTTGCCCCTTGAACCATGCGCATCAAGGCGCGAATCAAATCTCTTTCGCCGGTGGACAGTGTCGTCCACCACTGATCGTTTGTTGCAGTATTCGTCTTCATCTTACCTGAATTCATACGCGAGCCAGAGGGACAATCGCGGGGCTACACCCAAAGATTTTCTGGAAACTTATTCACAGCCTTTTCGAGGGGAACGTGAATCCGCCCTTCCTTGTTAGTGTCTTACGGCGTCTCGTACCGTCCCGCCAAGACCCGCGCAATCCTGCCGACGCGCTCCGCAAGAAGTTGCGGTTGAATCACCGTCGCGTGCGTGCCCCAGCTCAACACCCATCGTTCGACTTCTTCCAGCCCACTCAACCGCATCCGCATGCGCGATTCGCCGCCCGGCAATTCGGTCACCTGCTGGCTTGAATGCCACAGCCGGCCCCGGAGCAGATCGGTGGCCCAGGCATCGAACTCGATAACCACCTCGTAATCACCCCGCCCATTCATCACGGTGAGGCTGCTACGCAAATACTTCTCGATGTTGAATTCCTCTGGCTTCTGAAATGCCTCGCCCAACATCGGTTGCCCGTTCATCCGCGCGAGGGCAAACGTCCGAATATCGCCGCGGTCAACGTCGTGCCCAATCAAGTACCAGCGATTGTCATTGCAGGTTAGGTGATATGGATGAACGTGGCGACCAGCGGTGCTCCTTTCACCTGGCTTCCGATACAGAAAACGCAACGCCTGCCCCTGCTGAATCGCGCGCGTCACGGTCTCGAACCTTCCCATATCGGTAGCCTCCGGCGCGAAGGGCCGGAACGATAAAACTTCGTCGCAATCGTGAAGTGTGTATCGTTCCTTGTCGTCGAGTTGCCCCGTCAACTTCCGAAACGCCATCTGTAATGGCTTGTGAAAGGGAGTTCCGCGATACTGCTCGACCGCTTTGTGAGCGACCAACAGCGCGAATGTTTCGGCCTCAGTGATAGTCGGGACACCCGGAAACTGCTTTACCTCGCGTGAATAGAAATACCCGCGCCGTTCGCGGTCATATTCAATCGGCAGATTCCAGTGTACCCGCATCCATTCCACGTCTCGCTTCACGGTCTTTTGTGAAACCTCGAACTCACGGGCGAGGCGAACCGTGTTCGGATACCTCCGCGCCGATATCAGTTGATGAATTGCCAACAACCTTTCGGTCGCATTGCGACCCGCCCGCGCGATTTCCGCTCCCTTTCCGCATCCAAGGTTCATTGCTGTGTCGGGGTGGCGATTTTCTTCCTTCAGGGCATTGCCCCGCCGTTGCTGCACAGGGTTCTTGCTCATGGCAGTTACGTTAGCAAAATGGGTTGGACAATTACTGTCCTACTGTAACGATATGGAATTCAATACTGTCTGACCTCCTGGCGTCCCCGGCTCGCACTGTCTGGCGAGAGCGCAAGCCGGGGCCTGGTTGGTTCAAACACCGACAGCCTCCGTTTTGGTCTGCTGCTGACCTTGCGAACGAGCGACCGCGCGGCGTGTGGAGCGTGCGATCTGGGTGATGACGCCTTCCTTCTGGTCTTCGGGAAGGTCCTTCACCAGCGTGTCGTAGGCGTGCTTGAGCGCGGGGTTCGAAGTGATGCGCTTCATCAGCCCTTCGCGCATCCGCTGCTGGCGGTCCAATTCGCGCACTTCGTTCAGGACGACGGTGCGCTCCAAGCGTTCCCGGGGCATGGCCTGGACGTAGGACCAATACTTGGGGTTGTCTTTGATGTAGCCATCAATCTTCGCATCCACCTCCGGGTTGGTCCGGAACGTGGGCTGATCGGCGGGAGCGGCATTGCCGCTGGCGCTCGGTGGCGCTGAGGTTTTCGATTTATTCATAACGATTCCTGTTTTGGTTTTTGTTGCGCGGCATTTGCCGTGTTCGCCGGAACGCAGTGAAGCAACACCGCGCCGGCAAAGTGTCCTTATGGTTTGAGTGTGTCAGGCGGCTCGGATGAAAACGTGGGCACGTCGTTGGTCACGGGCGGCGGTGCGACTGAAAGCTTCTGAAGTTCTCGCTCCAGCTCGACAATGCGTGACTCGTTGGTCGCGAACCGCTGGTTCAGAAGCGCACTGGTGCGGGCGACATTCTTCATTTCCGTGAGAACTCCCTGCAGCTCTCCGTACGAGTGCGCGAGCTTTCCTGCTTCCAGCATCACGCGACTCGTGGTTTCCCGCTGCCGATTCATCTCGGCAACCAGAACATCGTTGGTCGGCGGCGGCGCGAACGCGGCATCCGGCGGCGGGTTCAGCAAGTTGGCGGCGTTTAACGGGCCAGGATGAAGATTCCAACGCGCTGAAACTTCGATGCGATACACCGGGTGCTGTTCGTGCATCGTCTCCGGGTGATTCGGATCAACGTAGCGACCGATGTGGTAGGCGCGCACAACTTCGCCGTAGCGGACGGATTCAACGGGTTCAACGGCCGGCGGCGGCAACGGACGAACGACAAGCTGCGGACGCGAGGCACACGAGGCGACGAGCGCAAGGGGAATGAGTGCGAGATATTTCATGTCAAAACATCGGGTTTGAGTTTGCCCGGGCCGCGTCCGGGATTGGTGTATGACCTGCACCAAATGCGGCGGTTGGAAGAAAGGCCGGGGCGTGGGTTTGGTCCTCGTCGGCGAAAGGCTTCAGCGTCCCGCCAATGACGGCGTCGCTGCGATCAATCGTCTGGAGGACGTAGAGATAAAACTGCTTCCCGCTCGGCACGCGGACGTAAAAACCATCGCGCTGGATCGCCTCGTAAATCCGTTGCGCATAGACCGAGAGAACCTTCTGCGCGCCTTCAAACGGCGCGTTGTTCAGCGAGCGGCTGTTTACCATTCCGAAGATGGTCTGCTCCTTTTCGGTGAGCGCGTCGGCCGCGCCGGAGAGGAACGTCGCGGCGAACAGCTTGATCTCCGCCATGTCGTCGGACTTGATGATGCGTCCGCGTAGACCGGCGCTGCCGTCGGTGATGCCCCAGCCTTCCTGGTCGCCGGAGAATTCGCGGTCGAGTGCGATGGCCTTCAAGCGGAGTTCCTCGCCGCCCTGCCAGACCAGCGTCCAACTGCCGCCGCTGGCGATGCGTTCGCGATGCCGATCGGTCTGCGCAGTGCCGTGAACCTCCGTGCCGGAGGGAATCACCAACCTTCCGGCGTGGTAAATGTTCTCCGTGATGAGGCCAACAATGGGCGTTTGAATCGAAGCCGAGTCCACCGTGATGACGGTTTCGCACGGGATCAGCCGGCCAAACGGCGCGTAGATTTCGCCGAGCGCCTTCGGTTCGGGAACACCTGCGCTGACGTCAGGGAACAAGCTGATCGCTGGGAGCTGTGGCGGTGACTCAGGCTTCGGCTTCTCGACTACAACCTTCGGCGGCTCGCTGGTCTTCACAGGCAACGGCGGCGGCGCATTGGTTTTCAGCGGCGGTGGTCGAAACGGTTGCATCGGCCGCTCGATGCTCTGAACGACCTGGGGTCGGTCTGTGGCGTTCGTCGTCAGGCCGGTGACGCGAATCTCGTCCGATTCAGATTTGTCACGCAGGGCGCTAAACACCAACAGCCCGCCGCCGAACACGACCCCGAACAGCACGAGCTTACCGCTGCGGGTTTTGAAGAAATTCAGAAAGTCACGCGGTTTCATGGGCGGGTTTGTTTGGCGCTGGGCGCATTCGTGTTTTCCAAGTCCTCAATCGCCTGCCGGAGAGTCTGGCGGGCACGGGCCTCTTGCTCCGGAGTCATTTCGGTCGCTTGGGGGGGCGTTGTCGCTGGCAGTGGTGGTGCGGTCTGCGTTGTGGCAGGAATCGGCGGTGGAGAGGGCAACCGACTCACCAGCACATTGAAGTTGTTCTTGAGCGAAAGTTCGTTGCGTCCGCCGTCCGGCGTGCCGGTGATGGCGAAATAGACCGTGCTTGCTGCATGAGGCGGCAGTAGGCCGGGCGCGTCGCTGATGGACTGGTGATAGAGCCGGTTGCCGACGCGCACACAGAAGCTCTCCGGCAGATAGCGAATCGGGTGCTCTGACTTGTTCCGCAACGTGACGTGAAAGACGAGCGTGTCCTCCGGGTTGAACCGAAACACCTCATCGATGCGGATTTCATAGTCGTCGAAATCGGTGATCTGCGGTTCGTCGCCAAAGGTCCTCGCTTCCGCGCCGGCCACGACTTCAGGTTGCTGCTTCTTTAGCAACGGAAACGCCTTCGCCTTGTCCAGCAGCACGAGCAACCGCGTCGGCGTGACCTGCGGCGCGGGCTGAACGACTTCACTCGCCGCGCGGTCTTCGAGATTGAGCGCGAGCAAAGGCGCGTCGCTCTCGATCAACTCGAAGACGTAGGTGCGCTTGTTCCAACGGATGTTCAGGTTGGTCGCCGCCTTGCGCGCGAGCGCGCGGACGGACACGAACGAAGAACCTTTCGTGTGCGCGAGTTGGAAATGCCCCGGCGTCTTGCCATCGGCTGTCAACCCCACCGCGTCAATCGCTGCAATCGGTCCAGGAAAGCTGATGGTCGTGACGCGGTTCGTCGAAACCGGCACGGTGACAACAACCCGTTCGTCCAGTGTGAGGCGTTGAATCGCTTCAGGCGGCGCTGCGAGCGTGGCGGTTGCCGCCAGCAGGAGAAGGCCAAGCATGAAATTCATTTTCATGCACTACCATTACCGCCAACGCCTCCTTTCCGGGTGTATGTCAGACACAAGATGCAACGAAGTCCTCGGGAGATGATAGTCCAGAGCAATTCCCAGGGCTAATCGTCAAAGAATTCCAACCTAGGAGGGGCGGCAGATTCGGCAGATTCAATATGCAATCCAAAGCAGCGTTAAGACCCCGTACCTCCCGATTCTAATCGACTGTTCAAAGACGGTTGCGTTGAGTTCAAATGGCAAGTGTGCAAACCATGCCTCAACGGGCACGGAGGCAACCTTGTCTGGCACATCCAGTCCTTTGAAGCACTCCCACGCCATGCTGTGCGGATGGATCGTTTGCTCTTTTTCCAACCACAGCCTAGTTCCGTCCTCTTTGCGTTTCCACCACTTGACGCGTCCGTTGTCTGAACAAACCACGATGCAGCGGTGACGTGATTCATTCACGAACCGAATGGTCGTTGCGGTCAATGAAGTCTTGAACTGTTCAGCGAGGTGGCTGACAAGTGTGAGGCTCGGGTCAGCGTTCGCACAGAGCGGACGGAAGAGCACACTCGGCATCAACAGTTCTGAGGCGAAATTGTTTGCCTCAACTTCCAGTGGGCTTCGCTCGTAGTCGCGCATGTCTGCCTCGGTACAAAGGAACAACTGCGAATACTCCGCGTGTAGTTCCCAATGTCCAAGTTCATGCGCGATTGCAAACCTCTGCGCGCCGAGCACTGTGATTTGATCGCTGATTCGAGCAACGCCGGTTTTGCCCCTTCTCACCAGCCGAGCCGCCGCGCCATCAAGTTTGCCAATGAACACCAACACTCCAAGCGCCATCGCAACATCCTCAAGTTGGAGCTCACCTGGCTCGTTGACTGCAAATCGTCGGTTGAGTCGAAATGCTGCCCCCTGCGATTTGATGAGATTAGGCGTCGTCGGTAGAGTCTTTGTCATTCGGCTTGTCCAAAAGCTCTAGGTCATTCAACAATGACTGCAGGTCATCGTCAGTCGCTTCCTCAAACTTGCTGAACGCAACGGCGGGATCTTCTCCGGACAAAAGTGCAAGCATTCGCTTGCGCAGGGCTTCTGGTGCTTCGTCGATTTTGCGCTGAATCCGCTGCAGCCGCTGTGCTAGCGTATTTTCGCGTTTAGCGCGTGCAGCGGCGAGCTCCGTATTCGCTTTAGCTTTGGCGAGCTGTTGCTTCACTTCCGCAACCAGGGGTGCGGTGTTAAGGCCGCGCCGCTTCAGTTCGTCTTGAATCTCCTTCCGCGGCTTATGCGTGACGTCTTCTTCGGGTTCACGCACCAAAGCGTGCAATGCGCGAAGGATGTCCGACGCTTTTGGGTTTTGTTTGTCGTCAGGCATTGGCTTTGGCCTCAGCAATAGCTTTGGCGTTCGCTTGCTTAAACTTCTCGATTTGGCGGCTCAGACGCTTGGTCACGACATACATTTCCTTTTCTGAAATGCTGAGGCGTTTGGCCTGTTCGGCGGATTTGGTAATTCCGTCGAACAAACACTCCATGACCTTTTGAAGCTGCGGGTCGTCGGCAAGGAAATCAAAGAACTGAAAAAGTAGCCGCTCGCGTGCCATCTCCACCTCAGCAGCGACGCATTTTTCGCTGGGCGTGGGAAGTTCGGCGGCAATCGTCATCATCGTGTTAAACTCTTGCCCGTCTGCGCCTGTTTTGGTCATTGCTGCCTCAGACCGAAAGTTCCGATTTTCCCAACTTTCGGCAGCGTGGTTGACGTCACTATCAATGATCGATTTCAGGTGCAAAAACAGGTCGGGCTGTTCCGCGTAATTCCATTTCCGACCGCCTTCGTCCCCCTGCGCCCATTTCAAAGTCTTCGTGACTGCAAGTTTGACGAAGTCGTTCGCGGTCTGCCCCCCCGGCACGCTTCCGCCGAGCACACCTTGCCAGATCAGTCGTTTCATTTTGTTATCCGCATGGAGCACCAACCGCTCGATGAGGGCATCGTCGAGCTGCTCTTCGATTTTCTTTAATTTTTCGACTGCGGCGGCGCTCATGTTGATAGGCCGGACGTCCCGAGTGCGCCCACACTATCAAATGCCGAGCACGGATTCAAATTCGTCAGGGAGCTTTTTGGACAGTTTGCGGTAAACGAACATTTAGTGACGAAAAACACGAACACCTCGGCATCTATTCATTGGCGAGGAATCGCCATTGTAGAATGAAAACAGAAACTACGTTAGAAGCTCCATCGGAGCACGCTGGCCAGAAGTTCTTCGTGAACATCGAGGGCCACGAGTATCCGTGGGACAAACCCACGATCACCGTCACGGAAATCCGGCAGTTGGGGAATCTTCCCGCCGACCAGCCGGTCATTTGCGAGGACGAGGAAGGCCGCGAGCGTACGCTCGCGGAGAACGAAACCGTAACCATCAAACCGGGCCACCGGCATGGACGCGCTCCCAAGTACAAACGGGGATAGGCCATGCACGAACGCGTTCGACAGGAGATTGAGTTGCTGAAAAGGCAATTCCCCGACCTGCGGCACGGTGACCAGCTCGACTGGGTATTGATCCCGGAGCTGGTCCTCCCGGCGGGACGGTTCAACAAGGCGAGTACGAAGGTGCTTTTCAGAATTCCGGTCGGCTACCCGCAAACCGGACCGGACGATTTCTTTGTGGACGGTGATCTGAGATTGAAGGACGGAACGAATCCACCGGCGTTCAATCCCGGCTCACAATCCAGCAGCGGTCCTGCGCCAGTCGAAGGGAACTGGGGTTGGTTCTCCTGGCACCCGCAGGGCTGGCGACCAGCCGCCACAATTGAAGGCGGCGACAATCTGCTGGGATTCGTTCGCACCATCAACCTGTGTTTGCGAGGAGAAGAATCGGCATGAACAACACGATCGTCATTCCATCTGGCATCGCTGCGACGCTGCAACAACATTTCTTCCAGAACGAAGTCGAGCAAGGAGCTTTCCTCTTTGCCGAGGCGCGAAGCGACAGGGGCGAGCTACGTCTCGATGTTATGGATTTCTATCTTGTGCCCGCTCGTGGCTGGGAAGTGCAGATGGAAGTATATCTCCAAATGAAGGATTCCGAGCGCGCCAAGATCATGAAGCTGGCCCGCGAAAAGAACCTGTGCGCCATTGATTGCCACTCTCATCCCCACGCTGGCGGTGACGTGTGGTTTTCGCCCAGCGACATCGCGGGAATTACCGACTTCGCGCAATACGCCAGGTGGAAGCTGGACGGCAAGCCTTTTGCCGCGATGGTTTGGGGCGAGCAATCGGTGGATGCGGTTCTATGGCAGGGAGAATTCACAAATTGTGAGCGCGTCGCCCTTGTGAAGATCGTCGGAAACTCAAATCAAACACTCATTCCAACTGGCTCGTGGTTTCACATGCCCAGGGCCAAGCACAGATTCGCGAGTAATGAATAGAAATCGTTTCGCACGGCAAATCCTCATGTTTGGTGAGGAAGGACAGAACAAGATCGAAGCGCAAAAGGTAGCGGTGGTCGGCGCAGGCGGGCTCGGCTCGCAAATCTGTCAGGCGCTTGCTTACACCGGCGTCCGAAGCATCGGCGTGATTGACGACGACCGACTTGACGAGACAAACATGAACCGCGTGGCGGGTGCATTTCCGTCCGACGTTGGTCGATTCAAAGTCGAAGTTGCCAAAGAGCACATCCTGCAGATCAACCCGGAAGCAACCGTGATCGCGTTTCCACGCAACCTTCGGACACGTGAGGCAATGGAGTTCTTGCTCACATGCACGCACATCTTCGGCGGTGTGGATCACGACGGCCCGCGGCTCGTGCTAACTGAGCTTGCCGCTGCGTACGCTATCACGCTGATTGACGTGGCGACGGAAATCTTTCCAGAAGCGGAAGGACAACCATTTGATTTTGGCGGGCGCGTTGTGGTTGCGCGGCCCGGAGATTACTGCCTGTTTTGTGCCGACCAACTCGACCGCGAGCTGGCGAAGGAGGAATTGGAAACGCCCGAAGTGCGAGCCGCTCGCCGCAAGCATGGGTACGGGCTTGGGAGTGATATACCCGCCCCGTCTGTATTTGCCTTGAACGGGATTCTCGCCAACGCGGCGGTGATGGAGTTTATCGCGATGACGACGAGCATCCGTGAACCCGCACGCCATCTGACATACAAGGGAATGCGGGGAGTGATGACCAGCCGAGACAGCCAGCGCAATCCGGATTGTTACACGTGCGTCAACTGTGGGTTTCGAGAGAAGGCAAATATCTGGCGCTATCTGCTGCCGGAGGGAGTCGAAAGTTTCCCTGCATGAAATGCAGCCAGACAAATCAGAAAGGAGGTGAATCGCATGTCAAAGAACCAACACGTTGTTCCGACTGAGAAGGGTTGGGGCGTTCGTGGTGAAGGTAATTCTCGCTTGACCGCCGAGTTCAACACGCAAGGCGAAGCCATTGAAGCATCGCGGGAGATTTGCCAGAACCAACGTAGCGAACAATTCATTCACGGTCGTGACGGTAAGATTCGCGAGCGTAACAGCTACGGTGGAGACCCGTTTCCTCCGCGCGGTTGAATTGCGCGGCAGTGTGTGGCCCTTTCAGGGCTTGAATTGTTTTGGGCACATGAACCCAGGGCGGCGCGGCTTTCGTCTCGCTTGCCCTGGGCTATCACCGTGCCGGTCGGAGACGTTACGCACAGCAGTCGGATGCTAATTGTTGATTTCATATTTGAAGTCGCCGACGGCGGTGGGGAAACGACCGTTGGCAGCCATGTTGGGATTGCGGATGAAGCGCAGACTTAGCTTGAAGTTGAACGCTTCGTTGAAAACCTTCTCCTGAAATATCCCGGTGCGGATCACCTGGCCATACACCGCGACGAGCACCTCGTTTTCGCGGGTGGCCAGGATGTCGATTTTCGCAATCTCCGGTTTCTGGTGAAGCTGCTTGGCGCGGAACTCGACCGCCTCGCGCGTGCGATGCTCTCGGGCTTTCTCCAAAGCCGCCTTCAGGAACATTTGCCGCAACAAATCCGGCTGATCGAAATCCTTCGGGTTGCGTTGGAGGAAGGTGACTGTCGCGAGTTCCGCCTGTTGCGCGTGCAAATCCTTCGCTTCTGAGAACTGAAGCAGCGGGCTGACGTAGTAGGTCTGCGCCGGGTCAATGATGACGACGCGCTCGCGCTGCTTGAATTGATTGATGATGTGGTAGCGGTCCAGCGCGGCCGCGACCGAGACGGCGACGGCCACAAAGAACCAGAACCACGGCAGACGGTCGCGTTGGGCGAACAGTTGCGTCGGGTCAAATTTCTTCCGGGCGAGCCGCGCGGGAGTCGCGCCGTTGCCGGTGGGCGTTGCACGAGGCGGCGAATCATATTTTTCCATATCGAATCTGGCTT